>NZ_JBMOWO010000053.1:0-221080 GCF_049310525.1 Pseudomonas sp. GZD-222 | reverse complement strand
CATGATCACGGCGGCCAAGCTGGTAGCGTTGCTGCCGGAGCTTGGGCAGGTGGACAGTAAAGAGATTGCGGCTCTGGTGGGTGTCGCACCCTTTAACCAGGACAGCGGCAAGCACTCAGGCAAACGCTCGATCTGGGGTGGTCGGTCGCGGGTCAGGCGAGCGCTGTACATGGCCTGTTGGATCGTTATTCGGCACAACAAGGACTTCGGCACGCGCTACAACGCGCTGCGAGCGCAAGGGAAGTGCGCGAAGGTAGCGGTGGTTGCCTGCATGCGGGTATTGATCGTGCGATTGAATGCCATGCTCAAAAGCGGAACACCGTGGCGCGAGCAGTTGACTTGAAGGCGGTTGAATCCGTGGTTGCTAGCGATGCCCGGGATAGCCGGGCCAGGGGCGCTACGCGCCCCATCGCCGGCTATCGCCAGCTCCTACAGTTAACCAGGTGACAGACAGTTGCTCCTACAGGTGCGGTGTTCCGGGCCGATCAGGCTTTGAGCGCTGCATCCGGCTTGACCGCCGGCACCGGTTTGCCAATGGCCTGCTCGATCCGCTGGGCGGCGTCCGGGTCATCGGCAAATGGCATCAGGCTGACCTGATCGTCCACTTCACGGCTATGGCCGCTCAGGCAGACAGTGGTGACCAGGTAGAAAAACACGATCCCGTTCAGGCAATACAGCGCATACAGCCACTCATTCATGGTGGTTCTCCTCAGGCCAGCTGGGCGTTGGACAGCGCCAGCTTTTCATCCGCTACCCGCACCGTGCGCCAGGTGTTGTAGGCCATCAACAGCATGCCGCTAAGGAACAGCACACCACCGATGAAGCGCACCAGGAAGCCTGGGTGGCTGGCCACCAGCGCTTCGACAAAGGAGTAGGTGAGGGTGCCGTCTTCGTTGGTGGCGCGCCACATCAGACCCTGGGCGATGCCGTTGACCCACATCGAGGCGATGTACAGCACGGTGCCGATGGTGGCGAGCCAGAAGTGCGCGTTGATCAGGCCGATGCTGTGCATCTGCTCGCGACCAAAGACTTTCGGGATCATGTGGTACAGCGATCCGAAGGTGATCATTGCCACCCAGCCCAAAGCGCCGGCATGCACGTGACCGATGGTCCAGTCGGTGTAGTGGGACAGGGCGTTGACGGTCTTGATCGCCATCATCGGGCCTTCGAAAGTCGACATGCCGTAGAACGCCAGTGACAACACCAGAAAGCGCAGGATCGGGTCGGTGCGCAGCTTATGCCAGGCGCCGGAGAGGGTCATCATGCCGTTGATCATGCCGCCCCAGCTCGGTGCCAGGAGGATCAGCGACATGGCCATGCCCAGCGACTGCGCCCAGTCCGGCAGCGCGGTGTAGTGCAGGTGGTGGGGACCGGCCCAGATGTACAGGGTGATCAGCGCCCAGAAGTGCACGATCGACAGGCGATAGGAATACACCGGGCGGCCGACCTGCTTGGGCACGAAGTAGTACATCATGCCGAGGAAGCCGGTGGTCAGGAAGAAGCCCACGGCGTTATGGCCATACCACCACTGGACCATGGCGTCGGTAGCGCCGGAGTAGACCGGGTAGGACTTGAACCAGCTGACCGGAATCGACAGGTGGTTAACCACATGCAGCATGGCAATCACCACGATGAAGGCACCGAAGAACCAGTTGCCTACATAAATGTGCTTGGCCTTGCGGCGCATCAACGTGGCAAAGAACACAATGCCATAGGCCACCCAGACAATAGCCATCCACACCGCGCCGGTGAATTCGATCTCGGCGTATTCCTTGGTGGTGGTCAGGCCCAGGGGCAGGCTGATCAGCATGATGACGATGGTCGCCTGCCAGCCCCAGAAGGTGAAGGCGGCCAGCTTGTCGCTGTACAGGCGTACCTGGCAGGTGCGCTGGACCGCGTAGTAACTGGCGGCAAATTGCGCACTGCCGGCAAAGCCGAAGATCACCAGGCTGGTGTGCAGGGGGCGCAGGCGGCCGAAGCTGGTCCAGGGTAATTCGAGGTTGAGTTCCGGCCAGACCAGTTGCGAGGCGATCCATACCCCCATCGCCATCCCGACGATGCCCCAAACCACCGTCATGATGACGAATTGCCGAACCACCTTGTAGTTATAGGCCTGGGCCTGTTGATGTGTGCTCATGGCTAGTTTCCACAGTTCCTGTAAGGCTCGTCCTACCTAAACGGGGCAGGACACCGGCGCAGACTGTAGGAATCTGCCGGCACTCAAAACAGACTCAGAAACTGGGCATAACACCGGATCAGATAAAAGCCCCGTATTTACTGGGGATAATTACCTCTGATATGGGCAAAGTGCGACGATTTATCTCTGTTATGTGTGAAATTTCCTAGAACTCCGTGGCTTTGTGTCGCAACCCTGAGGCGGTGGAATTACCTTGACATCACCTTTCGAGCGACCGCAGAATTTCTACAAACTTTGCGCGCAAAGTTTTAGGCGTGATCGCACAGGTCATGTCAGTGATGCGCAATAGAAAATGCAGCCAATCCGCCATCGAGCGTGTGCGCCGGTGCTTACACGCCGAGAATCAGCACCGCCGCTAGAGCGGGACACTATAAGAACGACGGGAGCAACAGATGAAGCTTTCCAAGGACCTGGTTCTCCAGGCAAAAGCGACGTTCGGAACACCGACTTACCTCTACGATGAAGCCGTGCTGCGCAGCAGTTTCAACGAGTTGCGAGACGCATTGCCGGACTGCGTGGATATCTTCTATGCGTTGAAGGTCAACCCGAACCTGTCCCTGGTGAAATTGATCCGTTCCTACGGTGGCAACACCGAAGTGTGCTCGCTGGCAGAGCTGGAAATTGCCCTCAAGGCTGGCGTGGCAGCGCAGGACATCATTCTGCTAGGCCCTTACAAGAAGCCTGAAGAACATCGCCGCGCGCTGGAAGTGGGGGTGTTCGCCATCGTTGTCGAGTCTGAAAGCGAGTTGCGCAAGCTCTCGACCCTGGCTGGGGAGCTGGGTTGTGATGCACCGGTGGCGATTCGCATCAATCCGAATTTTTCCGCCTCCGGCTCACCCTGGAAGATGGGCGGGCGGCCCACCCACTTCGGTATCGAAGAAGACACCGCCGTGGCCAACTTCGGCGAGTACGTGGCGCTGCCGAATATCAGGGTCAAGGGTATTCACGTTTATAACGGCACCAAGATCCTCGACGCCCAGTCGGTCTACGACAATGCGGCTTACATTCTCGACCTGTTCCGCAGCCTCACCCAGCGCTATCAGCTGGACATGCGCATGGTCGATGTCGGTGGCGGCCTGGGCATCAAGTACTACGAAAACGAATCAGAGCTCGATACCGCTCAGCTCAAGCAACTGCTGGCGCCGCTGTTCATGGCATTCCATCACGAGTTCCCGCGTACCCGCATCATCCTCGAATCGGGGCGTTTCATTGCCGGTAAGTGCGGGTCGTTGCTGGTCACCGTCGACAATATCAAGGAAAACCACGGCAAGACCTTTGCGGTCACCGATGGCGGCACCAACTGCCATGGTGCGGCGGCGGGCAGCGGTCAGGTGCTCAAGCGCAACTTCCGTATCGTCAAGGCCACCGGCAGCAGCGGCGGACCGCTCTGTGAGTACCATGTCTCCGGGCCGCTCTGTAGTCCCGATGACCTGCTCGGGCGCGACGTTCGCCTGGAGGCCTTGCAGGAAGGTGACATCCTCGCGGTGACGGCATCCGGTGCCTATGGCCCTTCGGCTTCACCGACGCTGTTTCACAGCCATGGCCACCCGGCTGAAGTGGTGGTCAGCAACAACCAGCTGTTTCTCGTCCGGGCGCGGCAGACGGCGCTGGACATTCGTGACAGCCATGCCGACGTGCCGCTTGAAGCGATGCTGCGTCCAGCCCCGGCCGCGCAACCGGCAGCCGATCTGCAGCCGGCAACGGTCGCTCAGCTCAGTGAGATTCTGCGTGTGGTGTTGAAGCTGCCGGAACACACCGTCATCAATAGCGACTCCCACTTGCGGGACGATCTGGGGCTCGATTCGCTGACCTCTATGGAGCTGCTGATCAGCCTGGAGGACGAAATCGAAGGTTTCTTCGTCAACCCCGACACTATTGTTCCGGGGCATTTCAACACCGTCGCGACCCTGGCCGGTTACATCGATGCCCATCGACAGACCCGTGCCGCGCTGCGACCCATGGGGGCGGTCGAGGTACAGCATGAAAGCGCCTGAAGTCCTTCTGCAGGACGTACTGGAGACCCGCAACGGCTTGCATCCGGACAAAGCCGCGATCATCTATGCCGATGAAACCTACACCTATGCGCAGCTGGACGAAGCCAGCGCGCGCCTGGCGGCTGGCTTGCAGGTCAATGGCCTGCTGCGTCAGGAACGGGTCGTGGTATGCCTGGGTAACCGGGTGGAAACGGTGTGCGCGTTCTGGGGCATCCTCAAGGCTGGCGGCGTGGTGGTCAATGTCGGCCTGGAAACCCCGGCGGACAGCCTCGATTACATCATTCGCGATGCCGAGGCGTCGGTGTTGATCACCACCACCGAGAAAATCGCCAGCCTGCCCGGCAGTACCGCCGAGCTCGAGCATCTGCGGCTAATCGTGCTGCTTGATGGCGAGGCCGGTTCAAACGAGGCCCAGACCTTCGAGAGCCTGCTCGGGCAGGGCGCCGGTGTGCCGCTGCCGTGTGCCAACCTCGACCTGGATCTCGCCGCGATCATCTACACCTCAGGCTCTACCGGTGCGCCCAAGGGGGTGATGCTGACGCACCGCAACATGCTCGCGGCCCTGACATCCCTCAATACCTACCTGGGCTACAACGAGAGCGACAACGTGCTCTGCTCGTTGCCGCTGTCATTCGACTACGGTCTGTACCAGATGATCATGGCCATCAGCTGCGGTGCCACGCTGGTGCTGGAAAAGGAATTCACCTGGCCGATTTTCCTGATCAGAAAGATTCGCCAATATCAGATCACGGTGATCCCGTTCGTACCGACCATGCTGATGCTGTTGCATGAGTATGCGCACAAGCGTCAGGCGGTGTTTGCCGATGTGCGCATGGTCACCAATACCGGCGCCGCCCTCAAGGCCCCGCATATTGCCCAGATGAAGGCGCTGTTTCCCCAGGCGCAGATCTTCTCGATGTACGGCTTGACCGAGTGCAAGCGCTGTACCTACTTGCCACCTGAAGACATCGACAGCAAGCCGGGCAGTGTCGGTATCGCGATTCCCAATACCGAATTGTGGCTGGTCGACGATGAGGGTCGGCGCATCGACCAGCCGCATCAAGTGGGCCAGTTGGTGATTCGCGGGGCCACGGTCATGGCCGGCTACTGGCGCAATCCGGCGGCCACTGCACTGAAACTCAAGCCGGGGCGCTATCCGGGTGAAAGCGTGTTGTATACCGGCGACAACTGCAGCCTCGACGAGGATGGTTACCTGTACTTTCACGGACGCATGGACCACATGATCAAGTCGCGGGGCATGAAGGTCAGCCCCAGCGAAGTGGAAAGCTTTCTCTACGCCATTGACGGTGTGGAGGCCGCCGCGGTGGTTGGCGTCGAACATGCGGCGGTGGGAGAGGGGCTGTGTGCGTTCATTACCCTGGGGCAAGGCGTGAGCCTGAGTGCCGGGCAATTGCTCGAACGTTGCCGGCTTGGCCTGGAGGCGCACAAGGTTCCCTTGTCGATCAGTATCGAAAGCAGCCTGCCACGTACCGCCAATGGCAAGATCGACCTCCTGCAATTGCAGCATTCCGCACGCAATGCCCCGCTGGCGGTGGCCGGATGAAGACCAGGGCCGATCAGTTGCACACGCAGGTGCCTTCATGAGCCATTCAGGGCGCGACCAGTCGCTGGATGTCAACGGCAACCACTTTGCCTTGCGTACCTGGGGCGATGAGCGCGGCCATCCGGTGCTCGCCCTGCACGGCTGGCTGGACAATGCCGCCTCCTTTGAGCGCATTGCCCCCTTGCTACGCGACTGCTTCGTGGTGGCCCCGGACCTGGCCGGGCATGGACGCTCCCAACACCGCCGGGCCGACAGTGGTTACTACCTGTGGGAGCACGCCGACGATATGAATGCCCTGGTCGAGTGCCTGGGCTGGAAACGTTTTTCAGTGCTGGGCCATTCCATGGGCACGGGTGTGGCGTCGATCCTGGCGGCCATGAACCGCTCCATCGCCAGCCTGGTGTTTCTTGATGGCATGGGCGCGCCGTTTACCGTGGACGACGGCAACACTGTCGAGCACATGCGCAAGGCCCAGCGCCTGTTGCGCCTGGCACTGAAAACCCGTCTACACGGCTTCAGCGGGCCTGAAGAGGCCCAGTTCAGCAGCCTGGAGACGGCCATCAACGAGCGGCGCAACAGTGTCGGTGGCAGTCTCAGTGCCGAGGGGGCACGGCTGCTGGCCCAGCGCGATCTGCTTAACGTCGGGCATGGTTACCGCTGGCGCCATGACCCACGTCTGGTGCTACCCGAACTGCTGCAGCTGAGCGAACGCCAGGCGTGCGAGTTTCTGCAGCAGATCAGCTGTCCGCTGCATCTGTTGCTCGGGCGCCAGGGGCTGTTCGCCGGGAGTGCATTCGACAAACGAAAAAACGCCTTGCCCGCGCACACCCGGGTGCAATGGCACGAGGGTGGTCACCACTTTCATCTGGACGAGCCAACGCCAGCGTTGGTCGAACAGCTCAACGTTGCACTGGGCCTGGGTGAATCGGGGCCATTGCAACGCTTAGTCAATGAGTAATGGAGTACACACGTGAAAGAGTTCTGGATTGCCCCGTCGATACTGGCGGCCGATTTCGCCCGCTTGGGCGAGGAAGCCGTACAGGTACTGGCTGCCGGTGCCGATGTCATCCATATCGATGTGATGGATAACCACTATGTGCCCAACCTGACCATGGGCCCGCAGTTCTGCAAGGCGCTGCGCAGTTACGGTATTACGGCACCGATCGATGTGCACCTGATGGTGTCGCCGGTCGACAGCATGATCCAGGCGTTCGCCGAGGCGGGTGCCGATTACATTTCGATCCATCCCGAGGCGACCCTGCACCTTGATCGTTCGGTGCAACTGATCAAGGACCTGGGTTGCAAGGCGGGCCTGGTGTTCAACCCGGCCAGTACCCTGGAGGCCGCGCACTACCTGCTCGACCGGCTTGACCTGATCCTGCTGATGTCGGTCAACCCGGGCTTTGGCGGCCAGCGTTTCATCCCGCAGGTGTTGCCCAAGATTGCCGCAGCGCGCAAGCTGATCGATGACAGCGGTCGCAACATCCGCCTGGAGGTGGACGGTGGGGTCAATCTGGACACCATCGGTCAGGTTGCAGCAGCAGGCGCGGACATGTTCGTTGCCGGTACGGCAATATTTGCCCAGCACGACTACCGCGACACGATTTGGGCCTTGCGTCGCACGATTGCCGACGCTGTGAGCAACCACAACTGATAAGTGGCCTTAACCACGATTCTCGCGAATCCAGCATGAGTTACCTGTCCTTGCACAATAAAACCGAAACCACCTTGCAGCCGTTCAGTCGGGTCAGGGGAGATGGGCATGCTTGACCCGACCTTCGACTTCGACAAGATGCTGTGCTTCTCGCTGTACTCGACCGCCAACGCCATGGTGCGCGACTATGCCGAGCCTCTGAAACAGCGTGGCATTACCTATCCGCAATTGCTGGTGATGGCCGGCTTGTGGGGTAAAGACGATGTCTCGATCAGCGCCTTGAGTGAACTGACCCTGTTCGACCTGGGCACCTTGACGCCGATTGTCAGGCGCCTGGCCGATAGCGGCTTTATAACCGTCTACCTTGATCCGGCCGACCGCCGGCGGCGCAATGTGCTGCTGACCGACAAGGGCCGCGAACTCAAGGCCGAAGCGGCCAAGGTGTTCAACAGCATGGCCTGCAAGATCGACCTTGCCGAGGGTGAGGTGGCGCAGGTGCTGAGTGTCTGCCAGCGAATTCGCTCGCGGCTGCGCTAACCGCGGATCGCGGGGCAAGTCGGGTCGCCGCGATAGGGCCCGGATCAGCGCTGCAGAAAATCCGGCGTATTGAAGTTGCTCAAGCGCCGGTCATCCTCGGCATACTCCAGCGCCCGCACCGGGTGCTTGAGCAATGCCCGCTGAATGCCCCGGTCACCCTGGTCCCAGGCCTGCTCAAGGTCAGCGCGCAAGGCGCACGGAATCAGGCTGAACATCGGCTGCCAGTAGCCACCCTGGCGAATCATCGCCGGTTGCCCCTGGTCGTTGGCCTGATTGAGCAAATCAACAATCAGCGCGCTGTCGATCAATGGTGCATCACAGGCCAGCACCAGCATCCACGGATGACGTGCCACGGCAAGGCCGGCCAACACGCCCGCCAACGGCCCGGGGAAGTCCGCCTGGGCATCGCCGACCAGTTGATCGGCATACGGCCGGTACTGGTCCTGGTTGCGGTTGCAGGAAATGATCAGGTCATCGGTCAGGGGCCGTACTACAGCCTCGATGTGGGCAATCAGTGGCTTGCCCTGCCAGGGCAGCAGGCCCTTGTCCTGGCCGCCCATGCGCTGGCCGCGACCGCCGGCCAGAAGAAGAATGGAGCAGGGGGGAGTGGCGGCGGGCATCGGTACGGTTCCTGGCAGTGTCAGCCGGTTACCTTCCCACGCACGCCGCCCTCTGTCCAGATCAGTGCTCGTCGGCCACCGCTGGCTGTTGTTGTGCCTGTGCCCGGCGCTTACCGGTCAGGCGCATGACCACGACGAAGAACACCGGCACGAACACTACCGCCAAGGTGGCACTGAGCATGCCGCCGATTACCCCGGTACCGATGGCCTGCTGGCTCGCCGAGCTGGCACCGCTGGCAATGGCCAG
The DNA here is from genome assembly GCF_049310525.1 of Pseudomonas sp. GZD-222. Lineage (NCBI taxonomy): Bacteria > Pseudomonadati > Pseudomonadota > Gammaproteobacteria > Pseudomonadales > Pseudomonadaceae > Pseudomonas > Pseudomonas sp. GZD-222. The sequence goes on along the minus strand of NZ_JBMOWO010000053.1, from coordinate 212,267 downwards.
GGGCACCACACCGAGGATGAATGCCAGCGAGGTCATGACAATCGGGCGCAAACGCAGGCGTGCGGCCTGCACAGTGGCGTCGACCAGGTCATGGCCTTCATCGACCAGACTTTTGGCGAACTCGATGATCAGAATCGCGTTCTTCGCCGAGAGGCCGATCAGGGTGATCAGGCCGACCTTGAAGAACACATCGTTGGGCATGCCGCGCAAGCTCACGGCAATCACCGCGCCCAGCACACCCAACGGCACCACCAGCAGCACCGAGGTCGGAATCGACCAGCTCTCGTACAACGCTGCCAGGCACAGGAACACCACCAGCAGCGATAGCGCCATCAGCATCGGTGCCTGTGCACCGGACAGGCGCTCCTGCAACGACAGGCCGGTCCATTCCAGGCCCATCCCCGCTGGCAACTGGTCAACCAGGCGCTGGACCTCTTCCATCGCCTGACCCGAACTGTAGCCGGCAGCCGGTTCGCCCGACACCGCAATTGCCGGGTAACCGTTGTAGCGGGTCAGTTGCACGGGGCCGGTGACCCACTTGGCTTGCACAAAGGCCGACAGCGGAACCATCTTGCCGCTGCTGTTGCGCACATGAATCTTCAGCAGGTCTTCCACCTGGGCGCGCTGGTCGCCTTCGGCCTGCACCACCACGCGCTGCATACGACCCTGGTTGGGGAAGTCGTTGACGTAGTTGGAGCCCACCGCAGTGTTGAGCACATTACCGATATCGGCAAACGACACGCCCAGAGCGTTGGCCTGCTTGCGGTCCACCTCAAGCTGCACTTGCGGGCTTTCCGCCAGGGCACTTTCGCGCACGTTGACCAGCACCGGACTCTTCTCGGCATTGGCCAGCAACTGGTCGCGCGCAGCCATCAACGCTGCATGCCCGAGGCCGCCGCGATCCTGCAGACGGAACTCGAAGCCGCTGGAGGTGCCGAGGCCGTCCACCGGTGGCGGCAGTACCGAATAAGCGATGGCATCTTTGAGCTGGCTGAAGGCCGCGTTGGCGCGGTCGGCTATCGACTGCGCACTGTCGTCGGCGCCGCGTTCGGACCAGTCCTTGAGCGTGGTGAACGCCAGTGCAGCGTTCTGGCCATTACCGGAGAAACTGAAGCCGAGAATCAGCGTACTGTTACCCACCCCCGGTTCCGTGGCGTTGTGCGCCTCGATCTGCGCCGCCACCGCTTCGGTGCGCGCCCGGCTGGCGCCTGGCGGCAGCTGGATGTCGGTGATTGTGTAGCCCTGGTCTTCGGTGGGCAGGAACGAGGAGGGCAGTTGGCTGAAGCCGTACACCAACCCGGCCACCAGCAGCAGGTACACCGCCAGGTAGCGGCCGCTGCGCTTGAGGGCCTGGATGACCCAGCGCTGGTAGCCATTGGTCAGGCTTTCGAAGCGGCGGTTGAACCAGCCGAAGAAGCCCCGTTTTTCATGGTGCTCACCCTTGGCGATCGGCTTGAGCAGGGTGGCGCACAGGGCCGGGGTCAGGCTCAGGGCGAGGAATGCCGAGAACAGGATCGACACTGCCATGGACACCGAGAACTGCTGGTAGATAACCCCTACCGAGCCTTTCATGAAAGCCATGGGCAGGAACACCGCCACCAGCACCAGGGTAATGCCGACGATAGCGCCGCTGATCTGGCCCATGGCTTTTTTCGTCGCGTCCCGCGGTGACAGGCCTTCTTCACTCATGATCCGTTCGACGTTCTCCACCACCACGATGGCGTCGTCGACCAGGATGCCGATGGCCAACACCATGCCGAACAGCGTCAGCACGTTGACCGAGAAACCAAACGCCAGCATCACCGCGAAGGTGCCCATCAACGCAACCGGCACCACCAGGGTCGGGATCAGGGTGTAGCGGATGTTCTGCAGGAACAGAAACATCACCGCAAACACCAGGGCCATGGCTTCAAGCAGGGTGGTGATCACTTGCTGGATCGAGACCTTGACGAACGGCGAGGTGTCGTAAGGGATGTCGAACTTGGCGCCTGGCGGCAGGAAGCGTGTCAGTTCCTCGAGCTTGGCGCTGACCAGGGTCGCGGTCTCCATGGCATTGGCACCCGGTGCCAGCTGCACGCTGAAGGCGCTGGTCGGCTTGCCGTTGAGGCGAGTGCCGTACTGGTACTCCTGACTGCCGATCTCGACCCGGGCGACATCACCGATGGTCACCCGCGAACCGTCCGGGTTGGCGCGCAGCACAATGTCGGAAAACTCTTGCACCGTGCTCAGCTGACCCTTGATCACCACGTTGGCGGTGATTTCCTGGGTGCCGGTACCGGGCAGATCGCCAATGCTGCCGGGGGCGACCTGGGCGTTCTGGGCGGCAATGGCTTCGTTGACGTCGTCGGGGGTGAGGTTGAAGCCGATCAGCTTCTGCGGGTCGAGCCAGATCCGCATGGCCCGCTCGGAGCCATACAGCTGGGCCTTGCCGACACCCTTGAGGCGGCGGATCTCGTTCATCACGTTGCGCGCGAGAAAGTCGCTCAACGTCACTTCATCGAGGTTGCCGTCCTCGGCGGTCAGCGTCACCAGCAGGAGGAAACCGGTGGACACCTTCTCCACCTGCAGGCCCTGCTGGGTCACTGGACGCGGCAGACGCGACTCAACCACCTTCAGGCGGTTCTGCACATCGACCTGGGCCAGGTCAGGGTTGGTGCCCGGCTCGAAGGTCGCGGTAATGGTGGCACTGCCCAGGCTGCTCTGGGAGGCGAAGTAGAGCAGGTTGTCGGCGCCGTTGAGCTCCTCTTCGATCAGGCTGACCACACTTTCGTCGATGGTCTGCGCCGAAGCGCCCGGGTAGACGGCATAGATCTCGACCTGCGGTGGGGCTACGTCGGGGTACTGCGCCACCGGCAACTGCGGAATCGCCAGGGCACCGGCGAGCAGGATGAACAGCGCGACCACCCAGGCGAACACCGGGCGGTCAATGAAAAACTGCGGCATGAATCAGGCCCTCACTGGCCGGTGGTCTGAACGATGGAAGGCGCTTGCTTGCCGGCGTTGTCGACCTGTACGTGGTCGCCCGGATTGACGTGCTGCAAACCTTCGACCACTACCCGATCGCCGGGGGCCAGGCCTTCGCTGACGATCCAGCGGTCGTTTTGCGCACTGCCCAGTACCACCGGGCGGGCGCTGATGCGCTGCTCGGCGTCGACCAGCAACACCCGCGGCTTGCCAGCGCTGTCACGCAGGATGGCGCGTTGTGGCACGCTGATGCCCTGTGGCTGGATGGCTTGTTCCAGGCGCACGCGAATGAAACTGCCCGGCAAAAGGTCCAGATCAGGGTTGGGGAACTCACTGCGCAGGGTGATCTGCCCGGTGCTTGGATCGACACTGATGTCGGAAAACAGCAGCTTGCCTGGCAATGGATACGGTGTGCCGTCGTCCTGGATCAAGGTGGCGCTGGCCTGGTCCTGGCCAACCTGTTGCAGCTCGCCGGCACGCAGGGCACGACGCAGAGCAGTGAGCTCACGGGTCGACTGGGTGACGTCGGCATGGATCGGGTCCAGTTGCTGGATGGTCGCCAGTGGCGTGCTTTCGTTCTGGCCGACCAGGGCTCCTTCAGTCACCAGGGCGCGGCCGATACGCCCGGAAATCGGCGCAGTGACGGTGGCGTAACCGAGGTTCAGTTTTGCCCGTTCCAGCGCGGCCTTGGCTTCGGCGACAGCGGCATCGGCCTGCATCAGTGCGGCACGGGCGTTGTCGTGATCCTGGCGGCTGACGGCATTGATGGTGATCAGTTCGCGGTAGCGCTCATCCTGCAGGCGCGCCTGGTAGCGGGTTGCCTCGGCTTTGGCCAGGGTCGCACGGGCGCTGTCATAGTCGGCCTGGAACGGCGCAGGATCGATGCGGAACAGCACATCGCCTTGTTTGACGTCGCTGCCTTCGCGATACACACGCTTGAGCACCACGCCGGCGACACGGGCGCGAACCTCGGCGACGCGTGGAGCGAGGATGCGGCCATTGAGCTCGGTGCTGATGGCCAGCGGCTGGACTTTTACGGTCTCGATACTGACGGTGCTGGCGGGGGCCTGTTCTGCCTCAGGGCTGCTGTCATTGCAACCACTCAGGAACAGGGGAATGACCAATAGCGCCAGCAGGGCGCGTAGACGGACGGGGCTTGAACTGAACATGCGGATCTTCCATAAATGACCCGGCAATGCTAAGGCAGGAGGCCAACGTCCAACTGTTAAGCTGTGTAGGCCGAGTGTGAAAAAGTGTGAAGGGTTGCGCTGGCTGTGCGCAAGGTCCTATATCCTTGCCTGACTTTCCCTGCCTGTCAAACTGCCCATGCCGAACATCCTCCTGGTCGAAGACGACTGCGCCCTGTCTGAACTGATTGCCAGCTACCTGCAGCGCAATGATTTCTGCGTCACGGTAATTGCCCGTGGTGACCACGTGCTGGCCGAGGCGCGGCGCAACAAACCGGACCTGGTGATTCTCGACCTGATGCTGCCAGGCCTCGATGGTCTGCAGGTCTGCCGCTTGTTGCGGGCCGAGTCGCAGTCTTTGCCGATCCTCATGCTGACCGCCCGCGATGACAGCCATGATCAGGTGCTGGGGCTGGAGATGGGCGCCGATGACTATGTCACCAAACCGTGCGAACCTCGGGTATTGCTGGCAAGGGTACGAACCCTGTTGCGCCGCAGCAGCATCAACGAGCCGCGCCTGGAGACCGACCTGATCGTGGTTGGCGGCCTGCGTATCGACCTGGCAGAGCGTAATGTGTTCTGGCGCGAGCAACTGGTCGAGCTGTCCAGCGGTGAATACAACCTCTTGGTGGTGCTGGCGCGCAATGCCGGCGAGGTGCTCAGTCGCGACCGTATCCTGCAACAGTTGCGTGGTATCGAGTTCAACGGCACCGACCGCTCGGTGGACGTGGCCATTTCCAAGCTGCGCCGTAAGTTCGATGACAGCGCCGGCGAGGCGCGCAAGATCAAGACGGTATGGGGTAAGGGTTATCTGTTCAGCCGACTGGAATGGGAGTTCTGACGCGGCATGCTGAAAATCCTCGTTCGCCTGTACCTGGTGACCATCGCCGCGTACGCCGGTGCACTGCTGCTGATCCCTGACGCGATTGTCGGTGCGTTTCATGAGCGCTTCATCGCCTACAACCTCGATCAGTCCAAAGGTGTGCAGAAGCTTATCGTCGAACGCTTCCACCAGGTGCCTGCCGAGCGCTGGCCGGAAGTGGCGCGGGAACTGGCGGCGGATTTTGCGCCCTTGGAAATCGAGTTGCGGCGCCAAGATCAGATCGGTCTGGCGCATGCCGACAAGGCGCGCCTGGCAGCCGGCGAGAATGTCGTGCGCCTCGGGGATTGGGGCTATTACAAGTCGGCGCTGGCACCTCTGGACTCGACCTGGGCGGTAGAGCTGCGCAACCCGCCAGACCCCCTCGATATCAACCTGTTGTCCTGGGGTGTCACCGTATTGATCGGTGCCGCGTTGCTCGGCTGTCTGCTGCTCTGGGTATGGCCGCACTGGCGCGACCTGGAGCGCCTCAAGGAAACCGCGCGCAGCCTGGGTCAGGGGCGGCTGTCGGAGCGTACGCAGATTCCCGCGCGCTCGAACATCGGCGAGCTGGCCGAAGTGTTCGACACCATGGCCCAGGATGTCGAGCGTCTACTGACCCAGCAACGCGAACTGCTCAACGCCGTTTCCCATGAGTTGCGCACGCCACTGACCCGGCTTGATTTTGGCCTGGTGCTGCTGTTCGACGAAGTTCCGCCGCATTGTCGCAAGCGTTTGCTGGAGCTGGTCGGGCACGTGCGCGAACTGGACGAACTGGTGCTTGAGCTGCTGTCCTACAGCCGTCTGCAGAACGCCGATCAGGCGCGCGAACGGGTCGAGGTGTCGTTGCTGGAACTGGTCGACAGTATCCTTGGCAGCTTTGCCGAAGAGCTGGATAGCCGCGGCATCGAATGGCACGTTCAAGCCGACGACAACTTGCCGCGCTTTATCCTTGACCCACGCCTGACGGCCCGGGCCCTGCAGAACCTGGTGCGCAATGCCATGCGTTATTGCGACCGGCAACTGTTGCTGCGCCTGAGCCTGGACGCCGAAGGCCATTGCCTGCTGACAGTAGAAGATGACGGCATCGGCATTCCCCATGACCAGCGTGAACTGATCTTCCAGCCGTTCTACCGCCTGGATCGCAGCCGCGACCGGGCCACGGGCGGCTTTGGCCTGGGCCTGGCAATCAGTCGGCGGGCAATCGAGGGGCAGGGCGGCACGCTGACGGTGGCGCAGTCGGCGTTGGGCGGGGCGCAGTTCAGGATTCGTTTGCCGCGCGGGTGAGCTGATACCGCGGCGATGCCAACGCCCACATCAATCAAGTGCTCAGCTGGCTTGTTGCCACAGCACATAGCGATCCTTGCCCGCATGCTTGGCCTGGTACAAGGCTTCGTCAGCCTTGGTCAGTGCATTGCTCAGGTTATCGTTGCGGTCAATGCAGGTCAGGCCGATGCTGATGGTTACCGGGTGTTCGGTCAGGTCTTCGCGCACCCTTTGGCACAGGGCATTGACCCGCTGCTCGGCAAGTTCCTGGCTGACTCCCCACAGGCAGATGACGAACTCCTCGCCACCGAGGCGCGCGTACTCGAACTCGGTCATCGACGCCTTGATGTTGGCCGCGGTACGTTTGAGCACCACATCACCGATGTCGTGGCCGAACTGGTCGTTGACCTTCTTGAAGTTGTCGATATCGATCATCGCCAGGTAGCGGCTGTGCTCGTCGCCTTCCTGCAGGCGGGTCTGCGCCTTGGCCATGAATGAACGGCGGTTGGGGATCTCGGTGAGCGCGTCGATGTAAGCCTGCTCCAGCAGCACCTTGGACATGTAGAAGTTGTGCAGCTTGGCGCGGCGCATTTTCAGGTAGGTGTAGAGGATCAGGCCGTTGATGAATACCGCATAGCAGAAGAACATGATGCCGCGCAGTTCGAAAATGTGGATGCCTGGCACCTGGAATGGGTTCAGGTTGATCCAGGTGATCACCAGTGCGGCGAAAAATGACCAGCGTCGCACGGGTAACACCGACACGCTGTATAACACGCTGGAAGCGCCGAGCATCAGCCAGGCCGGCTCCAATCCGACGGGCAGGCCTTCAATTACCAGACGCATGGCCAGGGTGATAACGGCAATGAACACCAGGTTGAGAATGTCGAAATGCCCGGCCTTGCGGGTGAAGGCGAGGATGATGGTGAGGGTCGCCAGGATGGTGATGAAGGCCATCGATTTCCAGGTGAAATCCTGCTGCCCCAGGTAGCTGACGATCAGGTCGAAGAGCAGCCAGATGCCGATGCTGACGCAGAAGATCAGCAGGCAGAACGAGTGCAGGCTTTCGAAATCATGCTGGCGGAATTCCCGGCGCAGCTCGGGCGGCGCGACGTTCCTGCGCACCTGTTGTTCGATGGTCTTGTACATGGTGGCCTTGCGAATTCAATGAGTTCTTATCGTGCTTCCATTGCCGCTCAAGGTTAGCAGGCCCGCTACACAGGGGTAACGTCGATAATCGTTGCACTCATGACTCAGCCGGCTCGCGGGGCGTTTCCTCAAGCCAGCGGCTCAGGCGTTCGGCAATCCGCTCGCTGGCATGGCCATCGCCATAGGGGCTGAATACGTGGCTCATCTTCTGGTAGGCGACGGGGTCGTCGAGCAGCAGGCTGGTTTCCTTGACGATGCGTTCAGTCTGGGTGCCCACCAGTTTCACCGTGCCGCCTTCGAGCACCGAGTGCCGGTCAGTGACTTTGCGCAATACCAGCAGGGGTTTACCCAAGGCCGGGGCTTCTTCCTGGATTCCGCCGGAATCGGTGAGGATCAGGTAGGCGCGGTCCATCAGCCAGACGAAATGCTGGTAGTCCTGGGGTGGCAGCAAGAACATGTTCGACTGGTGCGAGAGTACCGCGTACACCGCTTTTTGCACCTGCGGATTGAGGTGCACCGGGTAGACGAACTGTACGTCCGGGTAACGCAGGGCCAGTTCCGCCAGCGCCAGGCAGATGCGCTCGAAGCCCTGACCGAAGTTCTCCCGGCGATGGCCGGTGATCAGCACCAGGCGCTGGTCATCGCGTAACTGCGCCAGTGGCGAGCCGGCGGCAGGTTTCCAGCGACTCTTGATCAAGTGTTCGCGCATCCACAGCAAGGCATCGATGACGGTGTTGCCGGTAACTTCGATCTGCTCCTGCGCCACGCCTTCATGCAACAGGTTGTCGCGGGCGCGGTTGGTGGGCGGGAAATGCAAGTCAGTCATCACGCTAGTCATGCGCCGGTTGGCTTCTTCGGGCCAGGGCGCCTTGAGGTTGCCGGAGCGTAAACCGGCTTCGACGTGACCGATGGGTATCTGCCGGTGGAAGGCGGCGAGGGCGGCGATGAAGCTGGTGGTGGTGCTGCCGTGAACCAGGACAATGTCTGGCTGGATGCGCGCGTAGGTGGCGTCCAGTTGTGTCAGCAACTGCTGCGACAGGCTGTTGAGGGTCTGATTTTGGGCCATCACCCGCAGGTCTTCATCCACGCTCAGGCCAAAGTCCCTGAGCACTTGCTGGAGCATCTCGCGGTGCTGGCCGGTGGAGCAGATGTTGAGCTCGATGTTTGGCCACAGGCGCAGTATTTGCGCCAACGGGGCCATCTTGATGGCCTCAGGACGTGTGCCAAATACCATCATGACTATGTAGGCCATTGTCTTGCTCTTTTGCGGTTCTGTAGGCTTTAGATACAAGCAGCAGAAGGCTGGGTTGTCCACTGACTGTGTAGGAGCGGATTCATCCGCGATGGACTGCGTAGCAGGCCCGGCAAATGGGGCCGCGCTGCGACCCATCGCGGATGAATCCGCTCCTACAACAACCAGTCGAGGAAGGCCCGCAGCGCCGGTTCGCGCTCACGCCCCGGCAGCCACACCGCGCTGTATTGCGCCGCTGGCAAGCGCACCTCTTCGCGCCATGGTTGCAGCACGCCTTGCCTGACACTCTCGGCCACCAGCACGTTGCTCGCCAGTACCAACCCATAGCCTGCCGCAGCGGCCTGTAAGGCATGCTGCTCATCGTCGTAGTGATGAAAACGTGCGCGTTGCAGCCAGTCGCTGCAACCGGCCAGGGCGCACCAGCGCGACCAGTCGATGATCACCCCGCTGACCGACACCCAGGGCACTTCCAGCAACGCCAAGGGCTGATCTGCGGGCGGCTCCTGCCAGCCCGGCGGGGTGTACACGGAAAAGTACTCGGTCAGCAGCGGCAAACGCTGCAACGCCGGGTCAGGGGCGAATTCAGCGCGCAGGGCGAGGTCGAAGCGGTGGTCGCGCTGCAGGTCGACCACCTCGCTGCCGGTCAGCACGCGGACCTGGATGTCGGCATGGCGGCGGTGAAAATCGCCCAGGCGCGGAATCAACCACAGGCTGGCAAAGGCGGCGGTGGTGGTCAGCGTCAGTTGCTGGCGATCACAGGGTGGTTGCAGGTCGTTGAGACTGCGATGCAGGTCGGCCAGACTCTGATGCACCTGGCGATACAGGCGTTCGCCGGTTTCGCTGAGCACCACGCTCTGGGCAGCACGTTGAAACAGCAGCACGCCAAGCTGTGACTCCAGGCGCTTGATCTGGTGCGAGATCGCCGCCGGGGTTACGGCCAACTCATCGGCCGCAGCCTTGAAGCTACCCAGGCGGGCCGCCGATTCAAAGGTGCGCAGGGCAGTCAGCGGCAGCTTGGCGAACATGACGTTCAACCTGATTGAGGGAGGCTCAATTTAGCTCAATTGAACCGGCGCCTCAACGCGGCTAGGGTGGGAGCTCATTCCTCGAACGGAGCCGATCATGCAAGGCAAGGCGCGCAAGGTGGTCCAGGCCATTCTCTATGAAACCATCGCGGTGATCTGCGTCGCGCCGGCATTGTCCTGGGCTTTCGACGCCGACATGGCGCACTCCACGGTGTTGTCGTTGATCCTCTCGGCTGTGGCCCTGGCCTGGAACATGTTCTACAACTGGGCCTTCGAATATTGGGAGGCTCGCCAGCAGCAACGCCGGCGGACCCTGTGGCGGCGTTTCCTGCATGCCCTGGGTTTCGAAGGCGGGCTGGTGCTGATTCTCCTGCCGGTAGTCGCCGGCTGGCTGCAGATCAGCCTGTGGGCGGCGCTGTTGACCAATATGGCGCTGTTCCTGTTCTTCTTCGTGTATGCCTTTGTCTTCCAGTGGGGTTTTGACCGGGTGTTCGATGTACCGGAATCGGCGCGTGAGCCTGCTTGACTTTGCCTGTAGGCCTGCGCTAGTTTCGTCGGTATGAAAACATTCCTGCAGTCGCCTCAGCGCAGCATTATTACCGCCATTATCGTTTTGGCGGGCTAGCTGGCACTTGCACCGAACCCGCCCTGGAGGCGGGTTCTTTCTCTCTCTCCTGGGCACTTTAAAAAAACCAGGAGTCACTGATGACCAGCCTTGCCGTTAACCCTCGCACACCGTCCGCGTCGCTGAATCTGCTGTCCGATTACGTGCGGCGCATTCTTGCGGCGCCAGTGTACGACCTGGCAATCGAGACGCCCCTGCAACACGCGCCAGCCTTGTCCGAGGCGCTGGGCAACCAGGTGCTGCTCAAACGTGAAGACCTGCAACCGACCTTCTCGTTCAAAATCCGCGGCGCCTATACCCGACTCAGCCGTCTGAGCCCGGCCCAGCGCGCCCGCGGGGTGATTACTGCATCGGCTGGCAATCATGCCCAGGGCGTGGCCCTGGCTGCCCGCGAGTTGGGCATGCGTGCAACCATCGTCATGCCGACCACGACGCCGGAGCTGAAAGTCAATGGCGTGCGCTCGCGCGGCGGTGAAGTGGTGCTACACGGCGATAGTTTTCCTCATGCATTGGCCCATGCCTTGAAACTGGCCGACAGCGAAGGCGCAACCTTCGTCCCGCCCTTTGACGACCCGGACGTAATCGCCGGCCAAGGCACGGTGGCCATGGAAATCCTGCGCCAGCAGCCTGGTGCACTGGATGCAATCTTCGTCCCGGTGGGCGGTGGCGGATTGATCGCCGGTATCGCGGCCTACGTCAAATACCTGCGTCCTGAAGTGAAAGTCATCGGCGTCGAGCCGCAAGACTCCAACTGCCTGCAGGCTGCCATGCTCGCCGGTGAGCGGGTGGTGCTGGCCCAGGTCGGCAGCTTCGCCGAAGGCGTGGCGGTGGCGCAGATCGGTGCGCATTGCTTTGAGGTGTGCCGGCACTATGTCGACGAGGTGATCACCGTCAGCAACGACGAGCTCTGCGCGGCGATCAAGGACATCTACGACGACACCCGTTCGATCACCGAGCCGTCCGGGGCCTTGGCCGTCGCCGGAATCAAGAAGTATGTCGCCCGTGAGCACGCCCAGGGCCAGACCCTGGTAGCGATCGACTCGGGAGCTAACGTCAACTTCGATCGCCTGCGTCATGTCGCCGAGCGCGCCGAGCTGGGCGAGCAGCGCGAAGCGATCATCGCCGTAACCATCCCGGAGCAGCCCGGCAGTTTCCGCGCCTTTTGCCAGGCCTTGGGCAAACGCCAGATCACCGAATTCAACTATCGCTATTACCCAGGCAAGGAAGCCCGCTTGTTTGTCGGCGTGCAGACCCACCCGCAGCACGATCCGCGTGATCAGTTGCTGGCCAGCTTGCGCGCGCAGGGCTACAGCGTGCTCGACCTGACTGACAACGAACTGGCCAAGCTGCACGTGCGCCACACCGTTGGCGGGCACGCAGGGCCGGGGGCGGATGAGCGGGTGTTGCGCTTTGAATTCCCGGAGCGTCCGGGGGCGTTGCTGGGCTTTCTGGAGCGGCTGGGCAAGCGCTGGAACATCAGCCTGTTCCACTACCGCAATCATGGCGCGGCGGAAGCACGGGTGTTCGCGGCGCTAGAGGTGCCGGCAGAAGAACAGGCCGGCTTGCCTGCGGCTCTTGATGGCATGGGTTATCGCTACTGGGATGAAACCGACAACCCTGCCTATCGGCTGTTCCTCGGCTAAGCAAGGTTTGCCCCAGATCAACACGGGGCAGGGCACAGAGGCGGATCCTGAAGGCAATGGAATATTGCACGAGGGTTTCGCCATGAGCAGCACGTTCTTCATCCCCGCCGTCAACATCATGGGCATCGACTGCCTCGACGAAGCGATGGCAGCCATCGCCGGCTACGGATTACGCAAGGCGCTGATTGTTACTGACAGCGGCCTGGCCAAGGCTGGCGTGGCCGAGCGTATTGCCGAACTGCTGGCGATGCGCGACATCGACTCGTCGATCTTCGACGGCGCCAAACCCAACCCCAGTATCGCCAACGTCGAGCAAGGCCTGGCGCAGTTGCAGCGCGAACGTTGCGATTGTGTGGTGTCCCTGGGCGGCGGTTCACCCCATGACTGCGCCAAGGGTATCGCCCTGTGTGCGACCAACGGCGGGCATATCAGCGACTACGAGGGGGTCGACCGCTCGGCCAAGCCGCAGCTACCGCTGATTGCGATCAACACCACGGCCGGTACGGCCAGTGAAATGACCCGTTTCTGCATCATCACTGACGAAGCGCGCCACGTGAAAATGGCCATCGTCGACCGTAACGTCACGCCCTTGCTGTCGGTCAACGACCCGGCATTGATGGCGGCCATGCCCAAAGGCTTGACCGCTGCGACCGGGATGGATGCCCTGACCCACGCCATCGAGGCCTATGTGTCCACCGCGGCTACACCGATTACCGATGCCTGTGCCATTAAAGCCATCGAGCTGATCAGTGCAAACCTGCGTCAGGCCGTGGCCGAAGGCAGCGACCTGCAGGCGCGGGAGAGCATGGCCTATGCCCAGTTCCTCGCCGGCATGGCCTTCAACAATGCCTCGCTGGGTTATGTGCATGCCATGGCTCACCAGCTGGGTGGTTTCTACGACCTGCCTCATGGTGTGTGCAACGCGGTGCTGCTGCCTCATGTGCAGCGCTTCAATGCCAAGGTCAGTGCTGCGCGGTTGCGTGATGTCGCCAAGGCCATGGGCGTGGAGGTGTCCGCGATGACGGCGGAGCAGGGTAGCGACGCAGCGATTGCAGCGATCGAAAAACTGTCGCGGGACATTGATATCCCGGCCGGGTTGGCGGTGCTAGGCGCGAAAGAAGCGGATGTACCGACCTTGGCCAGCAATGCGCTGAAGGATGCCTGCGGGCTGACCAACCCGCGGGTGGCCAGTCAGGAAGAGATTGAGGGCATCTTCAAGGCTGCCTTTTAACAGCATCGCGGGGCAAGCCCGCTCCCACCGGCCTCGGAAAATTCCTGTGGGAGCGGGCTTGCCCCGCGATATGGCCTTCAGACCACCAACGACAACAGCATGATAAAGATGATGCCGACCACCGACAGGATGGTCTCCATCATGCTCCAGGTCTTGAAGGTCTCGGCCACGGTCATGTTGAAATACTGCTTCACCAACCAGAAACCGGCGTCGTTGACGTGCGACAGAATCAACGATCCCGCGCCCGTCGCCAGCACCAGCAACTCACGGTTGACCCCCGGCATCATGCCGATCACCGGTGCCACGATGCCGGCACCGGTAATGGTCGCCACCGTTGCCGACCCGGTGGCGATGCGAATCACCGCCGCTACCAGCCAGGCCAGCATGATCGGCGAAATCTGCGCCTGCACGGCCATCTGGCCGATTACATTACCCACGCCCGTGTCCACCAGCATCTGCTTGAAACCGCCCCCCGCACCGACAATCAATATGATCGCGGCGGTGGGTGCCAGGCTCTGGTCGAGCAGTTTCATGATCTGCTGGCGCGAGAAGCCGCGGGCGGCACCAAAGGTGTAGAAGGCCAGCAACAATGCGGCGAGCAGGGCAGTGATCGGGTGGCCGATCAGATCCATCCATTGGCGCACGATGTGTTCAGCTGGCAGCACCACATCCGCGAAGGTTTTCAGCAGCATGAGGAACACCGGCAACAGCACGGTGATCAGGGTCACGCTGAAGCTGGGCAGGTTCTTCTGCTCGGATTCGCGGGCGATCTGGTCCATCAGTTCCTGGGACGGTGTCCCTGGAATGTAGCGGGAGATGAAATTGCCATACAACGGACCGGCAATGATCGCGGTGGGCAAGGCGACGATCAGGCCGTAGAAAATGGTTTTGCCGATGTCGGCGTTGAAGATACCGATGGCCAGCAGCGGGCCCGGATGCGGCGGTACCAGGCCATGCACCACCGACAGCCCGGCCAGCAGCGGAATACCGATCTTGATCAACGACACCCCGGAGCGGCGGGCGACGATGAACACCAGCGGGATCAACAGCACAAAGCCGATCTCGAAGAACAGCGGAATGCCCACCAGGAATGCGGCGAACATCATTGCCCAGTGCACTTTTTCTTTGCCAAAGGCACGGATCAAGGTTTGCGCAATCTGGTCGGCCCCGCCGGAATCGGCCATCAGCTTGCCGAGCATGGTCCCCAGGGCCAGGACAATACCGACAAACCCAAGCACGCCACCAAAGCCGTCCTGGAAGGATTTCATCACCTTGGCCACCGGCATGCCCGAGGTCAGGCCGAGAAAACCGGCGGCCAGGGTCAATGCGACAAAAGGGTGGACCTTGAAGTGGGTAATCAGCAGCACCAGGCCGATGATGGTGACCACCGCATCGAGTAGCAGGTAGGTATCAGTTGCCAAACCAAACATGGTTCAGTGCCTCATCTTGTCATTGTTGTGGGCGGAGCATTTGCAGCATTTACGGGTTGGGATAGCGCTATCTTTGGTGAGCCGGAAAACCGCCTGAATCAGGCCGTTCGCGCCAGCACCGGTTCACCGCAGGGCTTTAGCCACAGATCGACCTGCACCGCCAGTTTGTCGACCGGCATTGTCGCGTCCAGGGGCAAGGTGAGGGCTTCGCCGTTGGGGCGTTCGAGGGCGGCGAACTGGCTGTCGATCAGGCTGGCCGGCATGAAATGCCCGGGGCGGGCACGCACGCGGCGGCTGGCTTCTTCAGGGCTGAGGTCGAGGAAGACAAAACCGAGGTCGGGAACGGCATGACGCAAGGCGTCGCGGTAGCGCTTTTTCAGCGCTGAACAGGTCAGGATCGGGCGTTCGCCGGATATGAGGGTGGCTTGCATCTCTTCACCCAGGCGGATCAGCCAACCGGCGCGGTCGTCATCGTCCAGGGGAATGCCGGCACTCATCTTTTCGATATTGGCAGCAGGGTGGAAATCATCGCCTTCGATCAGGCGACCGCCGCTCAAGCCGGCAATGGCGGCACCGACGTAGCTCTTGCCGCAGCCTGCTACGCCCATGACCACGATCGCGGATAGGGGTGGGTTCATCGGTACCTCCTGCAAGGCAAGATAGCGCTGTCTTGAGCCGGGAAAAGCTTGGCTCGGGCGCTTCTCACCCAGATGTTATTGATCTTGTATTCAGCAGTCTGGATGCTCATTTCAGGTCACCTGCAGTTATGCATTGCCTGTGTTCTGAGACAGCGCTACCTTAGTGCCCGTTCCCCATTCTTTGCAAGTCGAAAATACAATTCCCCATGACCCGCATCGGCTCCCGTACTACCGGTCGTCCCACCCTGGCTGAAGTCGCCAGGCTTTCCGGGGTTTCCCCGATTACCGCTTCGCGTGCCTTGCGCGGTGTCAGCACGGTGGCCCCGGAGCTGGTCGAGAAGGTCAAGGTCGCGGCAACCACGCTGGGCTATGTCGCCAACCCCGCTGCCCGGGCGCTGGCATCGGCGCAGAGCGAGTCGATCGTGGTGCTGATTCCGTCGCTGTCCAACCAGTTGTTCATCGAGACCCTGGAGGCCGTCCACGAGATCATGCGCCCCCGTGGCCTTGAGGTATTGATCGGCAACTATCACTACGATATCGCCGAAGAAGAAAACCTGATTCGCAATTATCTCGCCTACCAGCCGCGCGGCATGCTGCTCACCGGTTTCGACCGCAGTGACGCCGCCAAGCAGATGCTCACGGCCAGTGGCGTGCCCTGCGTGCACATGATGGAGCTGGGCGTGCAGGAGCAGGGCATGTCGGTGGGTTTTTCCCAGCATCAGGCCGGTGCGGCGGCGGCGCAGCATTTGCTCGAACGCGGTTGCCAGCGCCTGGGCTTTATCGCCGCGCAGCTCGACCCGCGGGTGATGCAGCGAGCCGAAGGCTTTCGCCAGGCGCTGGTCGCAGCCGGGCGCTATGCCAGTGAGCTGCAGGTGTTGTCGCCACAACCGTCGTCCATCGGCCTTGGCGGCGAGTTGTTCAGGCAACTGCTTGCAGAACACGGCGATGTTGACGGCATTTTCTTCTGCAACGACGACCTGGCCCAAGGGGCGACGCTTGAAGCGTTGCGTTTGGGGATAAAGGTGCCAGAGCAGGTCGCCATGGTCGGTTTCAACGATCTTCCGGCTTCGGCACACATGGTCCCGCGCCTGACCTCGATTCGCACCCCGCGCGCTGCCATTGGTCGGTGTGCTGCGCAGGCCTTGCTGGGCTTGCTTGATGGCAAGCGTGGCACGGTGCACAACCAGGACCTGGGTTTTGAGCTGGTGGTCCGCGAAAGTAGCTGAAACCTGGTCCCCCCCTTGATGGGCGGGGCAATATCAAAGTGCTTGCACGGCGTCGGAGTCGATCTATGCTCAGCAAAACCTGGGCGTAGAGGGCAGTACGATGTTCGATTTTCATCGCAAGTCCGATTTAGTCGAAATTGAGCAATGCAACCGGGTTTTGGCCGGTATGAATGCAAAACTGGCCGCTATCAGCCGCTCCATGGCGATGATTGAGTTCAGCCCGGACGGCGTCATTCTTGAAGCCAACGACAACTTCTGCAGGGCCATGGGCTACAGCCTCGAGCAGATCCGCGGCAAGCACCACCGGATTTTCTGCGAGCCTGACTACGCCAACAGTGAAGACTACCGACGCTTGTGGCGCGATCTGGCCCGCGGTGAGCCACAAAGCGGTACCTTCGCCCGAATTGATCAACAAGGTCGCGAACTCTGGCTTGAGGCCAGCTACATGCCGGTGTTCGGACCACAACAGCAAGTCACCAGCGTCATCAAAGTCGCCTCCGACATCACCCGCCGGGTGCGTGACGAGCATGAGAGCGAAAGCCTGATCAAGGCCATCAGCCGCTCCATGGCGATGATCGAGTTCAGCCCGGACGGCAAGGTGATCAAGGCCAACCAGAACTTCCTCGACACCATGCGCTACCGCCATGAAGAGATTGTCGGCCAGCATCACAGCCTGTTCTGCCACAAGAGCGAAAGCGAGTCGGCCAGCTACAAGGCCTTCTGGGCCTCGCTCAATCGCGGCGAGTACCACTCGCACCGCTTTGAACGGGTGAACAAACTGGGGCAGATGGTCTACCTGGAGGCCTCCTATAACCCGATCTTCGACACCCGGGGCCGGCTATACAAAGTGGTCAAGTTCGCCAGTGATATCACCTCCCAGGTCAGCACCCAGCAGACGGCCGCCGAGGCTGCACATGCCACCTCGGTGCAAAACGATGCTTGCGCGCGCAAAGGCTCTCAGGTGGTGCAGCAGACCGTGCAGGTGATCGAGGAGATTTCCCAGAACCTCAATGCCGCCGCGCGCAGTATCGACGCGGTGAGCAAACAGTCGGAACTGATCGGGCAGATCGTGCAGACCATTCGTGGCATTGCCGACCAGACCAACCTGCTGGCCCTCAACGCGGCCATCGAGGCGGCGCGGGCTGGTGAACACGGCCGCGGTTTTGCAGTAGTGGCCGATGAAGTGCGCAACCTGGCCGCGCGCACCAGCAAGGCGACCCTGGAAATTGTCGAGGTGGTACGTCAGAACCACGACCTGTCGTTGACCGCTGTCGCGAGCATGCAATCAAGCCTGAGTCAGACCGGGATCGGCGTGGAGCTGGCCAACGAGGCCGGGGAAGTGATCCTGGAAATCCAGCAGGGCTCCCGGCATGTGGTCGATGCCATCAGTCAGATCAATTCGACCTTGCAGTTGCACTAACCGTTATGGCGTCGTCGGTTGGGCCAGTTGTTTTTCCAGGGTCAGCAAGCTCTGCTCCAGGCTATCGAGCATGACCTTGAGCTGCTCGTTCGAGGCATTGCCGAGACTGGCCTGCTCCAACGCTTCGCAATTGCGCACGACGCCGCGCGCCTTGAGCATCTTGGCCCCACCTTTGATCCGGTGGGCCAGGTTGCGCAGGGCTGCGCGTGAAGGCTGCGGGCCAAGGGCGCGCAGGGCCTTGAGGTCTTCGTGGTTGCTACGCGCCAGTTCGCCTATCAACCTGCGGATCAAGCCGGGGTCACCCAAGGTCAGATACTGCAGGTTATCAATGTCGAAACCGCTGGCATGCTCATCATCTTCGACGGTCTGCGCGTGCACGGATGGCGTGTTCCTGGCGAGCAGGTGACGGCGTAGTTCAGCCAGGCCGATCGGCTTGAACAGGCAATCATTCATGCCGCTGGCCAGGCAACGCTCGCGCTCTTGCGCCTGGGCATTGGCGGTCAGGCCGAGAATCAGGCAGGCGGGGCGCTGCAACTGACGTTCCAGGTTGCGGATCCGACGTGTCAACTGATGGCCGTCCATGCCAGGCATGTAGCAGTCGGTGATCACCGTATCAAACACCTGCTGTTGCCACAGCGCCAGGGCCTGCTGTGCATCGCTGGCCTGACTGACTCGATGGCCGAGCACGGTCAGCTGACGTTCCAGGAGCATCAGGTTGGCGGGGTAGTCGTCCACGACCAGAATCGACTGCGCCGGCATCGGCGTGCCTGTTACCTGCGGGCTGGCGTCGGTGGCAGCTTCGGCCCGGGGCAAGGTCAGCGAGACATCGACACGGGTGCCCTGTTGCGGGGCGCTGCGCAAGGTCAATTGCCCGCCCATCAGCTCACACAGGTTACGGCTGATCATCAAGCCCAGGCCAGTGCCCTGGCGGGCGGTGTGCTCGCCGACCTGGGTAAAATGCTGGAACAGTCGTTGCTGGTCTTCGGTGCTGATACCGATGCCACTGTCTTCCACCCCAAGCACGACCCGCAAATGACCGGGCTGGCTGTCCTCCAAGCGCAGACTGACCTTGACACTGCCGCGCTCGGTGAACTTGATCGCATTGCTCACCAGGTTGGAGAGGATCTGTTTCAGGCGCAAGGCATCGACAGCGACCAAGCTTTCAGTTGCCTGCAAGTCGGTTTCGAGCCGCAGCCCTTTGAGCCTGGCATTGCCTTCGAACACGCGGACAATGGAAGTGATCAGTGCATGCAAGTCGGTCGGCTGCGGCGTCAGGGCCATGTGCCCGGATTCGATGCGAACAATATCGAGAATGTCGCCAATCAGTTCCAGCATGCCATTGGCCGATTCAAACGCCACTTGTAGCGAGGCGCGGTCGGCACGTCCGTGTTCTGCGTCCTTGACGGCCAGTTCAAGCAGGCCGATGACGGCGTTCATCGGCGTACGGATTTCATGGCTCATGGTTGCCAGGAAGGTACTCTTCGCGCGACTGGCGTCTTCGGCCTGCTCCTTGGCCAGGCGTAGTTCTTCGAGCAGACGCTTGCTGAAGACCAGTTCAAGTTGCAGCGCCTGCTCGGCTTCGCTGCGTTGCCGGATCAGCTTGCGCAGGTAGCGGTTCCAGATGATCGCAGCCCCAATCAGCACGCCAGCGCAAAGCAGGATCTGCAGGATGAGCCCGCGGTAGTTGTACCAGAGGCTATCGCTGATCAGCGCATTGGTGCGCCAGCGACCGGTCAGTTCGGTCATCTCATCAGGGGGGATGCTGAGCAGGGCTTTGTCGAGGATCGAGTGCAACAGTGTCGCATCGCGGGCTACGGCAAAGGCGGCAACGCCGGGTTGATCGCCGTATACCGAAGCGATCTGCAAACGGTCTTTGAACATGCGGTTGACGAAATAGCTGGCGTTGATCTGTGAACTCAACGCCGCATCCACCTTGCCCTGTGCCACTTGCTCCATCAGCGACAGCGGGTCATCTACCGCTACCAGCGTGGTCTGGGGGAAGCGCTGACGCAGCTCGGACTCGATCGGGACGAAGTCGCGTATCAACGCCAGGCGTTTATCCTTCAGATCCTCGGCACTGTGCAGGGTGTGGTTGGCGGTGCGGGTGACCAGTACGCGCGGCGTGATCAGGTAGGGGCGAGTGAAACGCAAGGTGGCTTCACGTCCCGGGGTGGGCGGCAGCACACCGGCGATATCGGCTTTGCCTTGCTCGACCTGCTGGATGATCTGCGCCACTGAATCGACGACATGGGCCTCGAACTTCAGACCGGTCCTCAGACTGATCTGGTCAAGGACATCAGCAGTGATGCCACGAAACTGATGGTCGTCATCATAAAAGGTCAAAGGGGCGAAGTACTTGTTGATCGCCACACGCAGCAGTGGATGTTGTGCGATCCAGGTACGCTCAGCGGCGCTCAGGCTCAAGCTGCTGCGATCGAGCAGCACCCGGGTACTGCCGCTGGTCCAGCGCCGCAGGATGTTCAATCGGTCGTTGTCACCG
This sequence comes from Pseudomonas sp. GZD-222, assembly GCF_049310525.1. Classification (NCBI taxonomy): domain Bacteria; kingdom Pseudomonadati; phylum Pseudomonadota; class Gammaproteobacteria; order Pseudomonadales; family Pseudomonadaceae; genus Pseudomonas; species Pseudomonas sp. GZD-222. The sequence goes on along the minus strand of NZ_JBMOWO010000053.1, from coordinate 191,855 downwards.
ATACGGTCCAGCGCCTGATCGACCAGGCGCAACAAGGTCGGGTTGTTACGCGATACGGCAAAGGCAAAGGTACCCCGCAGGTTCTTGATGAAATGCTCGATCTGCACACTGTCCCGGTAGACACGGGTGATCAGGTAGTCACTGCTAACCGCATCGCCGAGAAAGACGTCAGCTTGCCCCAGTGACACGGCCGAGAGGCCGGCCAGGCTGGAGTTGTAAAGCTGAAGTTTGGCTTGCGGGTAAAGTTCAGCCACCAGCGGTCCAGGCAGGTAATGATCGACCATGGCCAGGCGCAGCCCTTCAAGCCTTGGGTTGATCCCCAGGGATTTACCCGAGCCGATCGCAATCACCGGTTGATCGTCGGTATACGAATGGCTGAGCACCAGCTGTGCATCAGCGGCCTCGAAGGCATTCGAGCTGCCCAGCAGGTCGATCTTCCCGGCATGCAGCGCAGCAATGGCCTGGGCCCGATCGGCAAAACGCCGAACTGTGATCGGGATACCGAGCAGCTCACTGATCAGACCGGCATAGTCGGCGGTCAAGCCTTCGTAGTCGCTGTTGCTGACATTGATATCGAAAGGCGGGTAATCCGGCGCGGTGGTGCCGAGCAGCAGGTGATGCTTGTTTTTCAGCCAGGCACTGTCCTGCGCCGACAGTGTCAATGCCGCGCTGCTGCTGACCGAGCGGGCCAGTAACTGGCGAGGTTCACCAACGTCGATGGCAAGGGCTGGGAGTGCCTGCAGACTTAGCAGGCAACCCCAAAGCACGCGCTCGAACAGATTCATGATGGGCTCAGAATGAATGTCGACGCCACAAGTCGAGCATTTCCACGAATGAACCCAAGTCCAGTTTTTCCATGATCCGGGTCTTGTAGGTGCTGACGGTTTTGGCACTGAGGTGCATGCTGTCGGCGATATCGTTATTCGACAGCCCGTCTGCCAGCAGGCGCAGCACCGCTATTTCCTGATCGGAGAGTTTATCCAGGCGCTGCTGTTCGGTAAGCACAGGACCGTGCTGTGTCGGCAGGTCAGGAAAGATCGAATAGCCCTTGAGCATGGCTTTGAATGCGGCCAGCAAGGCTTCGAGATCTTCGTCCTTGCGCATGAATGCCGAGGCGCCAGCCTCAAGGCAGCGTCGGGCAAACAGACTGGCGGGTTGGCCGGTAAGCACCATTACCCGTGGCGGAGCAGGTTCGAGCAGTTGCAGGCGCTTGAGCACGTTCAGGCCATCAATGCCTGGCAGTCCGATGTCGAGTACCACCACATCCGGGCGTAGCTCCCGGGCCATCCGCGCGGCATCTTCACCGTTGGCGGCTTCACCAATGACGGTGAAGAGGGCGCGCTCAAGCAGCACGCGCACGGCCAAGCGGACGGTGGCGTGGTCATCAACGATCAACACAGAGGTCAATGTTCAGCTCCTTGTCGAGTATGTAAGCAAATTCCCGAATCATTCAGGAGGGCGGCTCTGGCCGGGGCCGGAAGGGCGCCAACGATACGTCGAATCAAGGAACGATAGTACGGGGAGTATAGCGGTGTTGAATTAATCAGCTGTATTTGATGAAAACACCTACAACTTGAGAGGCTTTTATTGGTAGGGCCGACACCTTGATGTGCGGCCCGCTGTAGGACTTTAGAACGAAGTCGTGAAGGACGCGTAGTAAGCACGACCGGCTTCGTTGTAGGTCAAGGCACCGGCTTCGTCGGAGTTACCCTCGCGGTACAGGCGCTTGTCGAACAGGTTGTTGACCCCGACACGCACGCTCAGGTGCTTGTTGAATTCATAGCCGCTGCTGATGCCGACCAGGCCATAGGGGTCGACATCTTTCTGTACCTTGGGGTCGAGCGCTTCATTGGCTCGCGCGTTGTAGCCAGGCGCTTCCTGCTTGCCATAGTAGGTACCGTTGAGCTGGAACGAGAGTTTCTCGGTGGCATTCCAGTCCAGGGTCGTATTCACCGTGTACTCGGGGATGATGCTCAGCGGTTCGCCGGTTTTCTTGTCTTCGGACTCAATCATGTAGGTGAAGTTGGTGTTCCAGTCCAGGCTCGGCGTGAGCGCGATGAACAGGTTGCCTTCCACCCCTTGCACCACGGCTTTGCCGGTGTTCTCCCAGCGCAGGATACGGCGGCCGTTGGGCAGGCGGAACAAGGTCTGGTTACCAGCCTCGATCTTGTTCTTGTAGTCGTTGCGAAAGTAGGTTGCGCTGGTGCGCCAGGTGCCTTTGTCGTAGGCCAGGCCCAGTTCCTTGTTGATACTGGTTTCCGGATCGAGGTTGGCGTTGCCCAGCAAGTAGCAGCCGCCGTTGTTGACTTCGCTGGAGTTGCAGCCGCCGCCGCGGCTGTAGAGCAGGTAGTTGGGGTTGGCCTGGTACAGGTTCGGGGTTTTGTAGGCGCGGGCGATACCGCCCTTGACGCTCAGGGCTTCGGTGATCTGGTGCGAGGCGTTCAGGCTCGGGCTCCAGTTGCTGCCGAAGTCTTCGTGATGATCGTAGCGCACGCCGGGGGTGACGATGGTGTTGGCGCCGACCTCGATGTTGTCTTCGGCGTACAGGGCAAAGCTGCGCGCAGTGGATTTGGTCTGGGTGCGGTCGAAGCCAGGCAGTTCAGCACCCGGGTCATAGCTTTGCGGACGCAGCGAGCCCGGATCGTTGAGCGATTCATAAAGGTACTCGCCGCCCAGGGTCAGCACTTGCTCAAGGCCGATGCTCAACGGCAGGTTGACCTCGCCAGTGGCGCGGGTGTTGCGCAAACGCGATTCAAAGCGCCCGGCACTTTCGGACGGGGCGCCTTCGCCCCAGCCGGCCAGGCCTTCGTTGAGGCGACCGTTACGGGTCAGGTCGTAGGACAGCGCCGCAGTGGAGCTCCCCCAGTCATAGTCGCCGCGATGGGTGACGGCGAAACTGGAGCGTTGCATGACGTTGGTTTCTTTGCCGGCCTGGCTTTCGACGAATTCGCCGCCGGCGTTGAGCATGGTGTCACCGGCAAAGATGTTGCCCTGGCGGCTGTAACTCGACTCCAGGTCGACGGTGTTGGACGGGTCGATCTTCCAGCTCAGCAGGCCGTTGATGTCTTTGTTGCGCACGCCTTCACGCCCGGCCATCAAGGACTCTTCGAACGCCTGGTGCGCCGAGTTGATTTTCATGTCATCGGCGTCGGTCTTGTTCAGGTTGCCGTATACGCGAAAGATCAGACTGTCGGTGAGCGGCCCGCTGAGACTGAAGTTGACGCGCTTGCCGGTACCTTCGGCGTCGTCCTCGGGGAGCATGGTGTACAGGGTCATCGAGCCGCGCAGGTCCTGGGTCGGGCGTTTGGTGATGATATTCACCACGCCGCCCATGGCCCCGGAGCCATAACGGGCCGCGGCCGGGCCGCGCAGGATCTCGATACGGTCGACTTCTTCGGCCGGTACCCAGTTGGTTTCGCCGCGGGTATCGCGGTCGCCACTCCAGCCGTAACGCACGGCGTTACGTGAAGTGGAGGGCTTGCCGTCGATAAGGATCAGGGTGTTTTCCGGACCCATGCCGCGCAGGTCGATCTGGCGGTTGTTGCCGCGGGCGCCGCTGCTGCTGTTGCCGGTGAGGTTGACCCCGGGCTCGCGGCGGATGATGTCGGACAGGTCGTTGACCGGTGGGCGCTTCTTGATGTCTTCAGCAGTGATGATCGATACGCCGGGAGCTTGCTTGAGTTCTTCTTCGGCAGTTCCCAGCACCCGGGTGTTCTCCAACTGGATCGCCTGCCGGCTGCCGTCCACTGGCAGGTCGGTAGGCTGCACCTGGACTTCGTCCGGCTGCAGCTCCAGCGGGGCCGCGGCCAGCGCCGTGGAGCCCAGGGTAGCCAGCAAGGCGATGCTCATGCGGCTGAGGTTGAAGCGCGACACCATGTCAGATTTCTCCTGAAACAAAGGGTGAACCGCCAGGACGGAAAGGCCTGGTGGCTCGGAAGGCTGAGAATGATAAGAGTTACCATTCGCATGTAAACCCTTCGGGAGAAAAATAAAATATTAACGAAGTAGGGCGCTAACGCTCTGTTGCGCGGGTTTTAGCAGATGCACCGTGCTGGCTAGACTCAAGAATGCTGACGTGGTTGGGTTGTTGTGGTTGTGAGCTTATCCATTTGATGTGGCGCCGCTGCCGGCCCCTTCCGCCCTTACGGCGGGTCCCTTTTGTCTTGGTGGCAAAGGAACCAAAACCGCTTGCTCCTGCATACGGCCCTACGCTGCGCTCCGGGTCCCTTCGCTCCGGCACCTTCCGGGGCCACGCGGCCTACGACTTGCTGCGCCAAGTCTACGGCTCGCGTTCTTCGGCTACGCCGAAGGTGCTGCGCACCGGCCCCTACAGGCACCTCCACTCAGCCTCCTGAAGTCGCAGTTCGCGGCGTCTGTACTGGCGTGGATGAAGATCAAGATCAAGATCAAGTTCAGAAGCGGGCTTGCCCGCAGATTTCAGTCTGGCTTCGCCAGATTTGATTTCGAAGATGCGTCAGCACAGGCGCCGCATTGAATGGATAAGTTCGCAAACTCAACCTCCCATAAAAAAGGGCCGTGACCACCCCCATCGGTAGTCACGGTCAAATCGGGGAGAGGAGGGTTGGAACTCACTGCTGCAGCACTGTGGCCTGGTTGCCATTACCGTACTGCTGGATGGTCGAGGTCATGCTCGCACCGCTCTGGTCAACGGTTGCCTGGTTGTAGGAACCTCCTTGGGTCACGTAGGACACGTTGACGCCGTCAGTTTGTTTGATGATCGCGCTGTTGTTGTCACCGTACAGCTGCCAGGTGGAGCTCTGGTTGCCAGTGCCGGACTGCTCCAGTTTGACGCTGTTGCTCAGACCGGTGCTGGAACCCGTGGCGTAGTTGGCGGTGCCGCGCTGATCGGCGATCAGCAGGTTGTCAGTACCGTTCTGTTCGAAGTACAGCTCGTTGTTGTTGTCGATCTGGGTCATCTCGGCGGTGTTGTCGATACCGGTCTGGTTCAGGCGGGCCAGTTGCGCGACATCCTTCTGGGTGATGTTGGCGCTGTTGCCGCTGCCGTTCTGGCTGATGATTGCGGTCTGGCTGGTGCCGAACTGACCACCGGCCTTGTCGCCTTTCCAGTTGCTGGCCAGGACCTTGTTGCCATCGCCGCTGGAGCTGACTTCCAGGACATGGCTGTCGCCGGTCTGGTAGGTGAGGCTGAGGTTGCCGACGCCGGACTGGGTCAGGGTCGCCAGCGACCCGGTCGATTCATACTGGTCGGCGTACAGGGCATTGAGGTTGCCGCCCTGGAACACGGTGGCGGTGTTGTTATCACCGAAGCTCTGGTCGATAACGCCTTCGTTGGTCATACCGTACTGGGTCAATGAAGCGTGGCTACCCGCCTGGGTGTCTTGCCAGACTTCGGTGGAGTTGCCGGTGCCGCTTTGGGTAACGGTGATCGTGCCTCCCTGGCCTTCGCGCTGGTCGCCATACGCCCAGTTGCTTTCACCGGCCTGATAGATGCCGATCTGGCCGTCGTTGTGGTTGATGTGTTCGGCGGCGCTGTAGTTGTCGGTACCGGTTTGGCTGCTGTAGGCGTTGTTGGCAGCGCCGCTGATCAGTTGCTCGACAAAGGCCCGGTTATCGTTGCCGTATTGCACGGTGGTGCCGGTGCTGCCGGTCTGGGTATCCTGATAGACGAACGAGAAGTTGCCTGAGCCTTCCTGGGTTTGCTCGGCGTGGTTTGCGGTACCCAGCGACTGGCTGGCATGGGTGTTGTTCAGCGAGCCGCTCGATTGCTGCTTGATCTGGCTGCCGAACTCGAACAGTTGCTCAGCGTAGCCGGCGTTGTATTCACCGACAGTGCTCTGCTGGATTTTACTGTCGCCGCCCTCCTGCTTGGCGGCGTGGTTGTTACCCAGGCCGACCTGGTCCTGGGTAGTCTCACTGAGTGCGGCGGCGGTCTGTTTGACCTCGGCGATGTTCTCGGTACCGGTCTGGTTCTGGGTCGACTGGCTTTCGTTGGCCATTGCCTGGCCGGCGAGGCACAGCACAATGGCGGCGCTTAAGGGAGCGAGCTTGAACATGGTGGTGCCTCCTGCTGTTAACGGTATTGGTTGACTTGCACGCGTTGACCGTTGCCGGTCTGGACCACCGAGCTTTGCAGCCCGGTGCCGGACTGGACGATGCTGGCGCTATTGCTGTTGCCGTATTGCTCGATGTTCGCGCGGTTGTTGCTGCCGCTCTGAGCAATCGAGGCGTTGTTGCCATAGCCCTGTTGGGTGATGCTGGCCATCAGGTCGTTGCCTTGTTGCAGGATGTACGCCTCCTGCGCCCCGCCGGACTGCACGATGCGTCCGAGCAGGGTCTGGCCGTCCTGGCCGATTGCAGCGCGGTTGGATTGACCGTTCTGCTCCACTTGCGCCTGCTGTCCGGTACTGGCTGGCAACGGTTGCAACGACAGCGGTTCGTCCAGGTCCCCGACGGGACCGAGGTCGGCGTTATCCATCAAGTCGTCGGCCAGGGCGGCCTGACCCAGCAAGGTCAGGCACAGCAGCAAGGTGGTCAGGCGCGCCATGGTCATTTCTCCTGCGTTCTACTGCACGGTAACCGGCACGGTACGGACAGTGCCCTGGCTGGTGGTGATGGTTACCGTTGTTCCTGCGGTCGGGATCGCGGTGGTGCTGGTGACGTTCAGCCGCCAGCGTCCGGTCAGCGGTACCGGGGTGGTGCCCAGGGTGACCGGGCCGGTAGGGGTATTGACCCGCACCGTCACGGCATTGAGCAGGATCACCGATGAGGTACCGGAGATGTCCCAGGTGAAGCGGCCGCCGGCGCGTGCGGTGACGGTTGCGGCGGTGACGGTGAAGTTCTCGTTGATGATCGGCCGTGGCGTGACCTGCACGGTGACCGTGGCCGGTGCCGAGATCAGTCCTGCGCTGTCCCGGGCGGTGTAGGTAAAGGTGGTGGTGTAAGGCAGCAGTACTACCGCCGGTGGGGTGTAGGTGACTTGATTGCCATCGGTACTGACCGTACCGACGCCAGGTTGGGTCACGCCGGCGACGGTCAGCGGCAGGTTGCCTTCCAGGTCGGTGTCGTTGGCCAGGACGTTGATCGGCAGGGCGACACCTTGGGTTGAGGCGAAGTCGTTGACGGCCGTTGGCGCCTGGTTCGGTGTGACGCTGATCGTTACTGTGGTGATTGCCGACTTCAGCCCTTTGCTGTCCTGGGCACGGTAGGTGAAGGTGGTGGTCAGCGGTGCGGTGAGCACCGGCGGCGGTGTGTAGAGCACGGTGGTACTGCTGGTCAGGGCAACGCTGCCTTGGCCGTTGGCTGGCTGGGTGAGGTCGGTGATCGACAGTGGCACATCATTATTCGGGGCACTGTCGTTGGCCAGTAGATTGAGGGTCAGCGGTTGGTCGAAGCGGGTGCTGCCGACGTCCGCTTGCGCCACTGGCACGTCACTTCCGGGTTCGACCGGTGCATTGCCCACTACCACGACCGCTTCGGTATCACTGCCACCTGCGGCGGACTTGATGGTGACATGTGACGGAGGCTGCGCCACATCATTGACCGTCAGGCTTTGCACGGTGCCGGACTTGGACAGGCGGCCATAACCCTGGGCAACCAGGTCAGGCACCTGTACTTCATCACTGGAGCTGGCCTCGATGCGCAGGCGTTTGTTGACCCAGTCGTAGCGTGCCGTGGTGACCTTGACCACGTCGCTGAGCTTGCGCGACAACGCGGTGGGGCGGGTAGCGCCGGTCGGGTCGGTGGCGGTGACCACGATCACGGGCGGCGGCGCATCGTTGCTCAGGTGATTGGCAAAGAACAGGCCATTGTCGTCAGGCTCCAGGTTGAACTGGCAAGGCGAAGCCGGGGTGCCGGGGACCAGTGCCAGCGTCTCACGGAAACACAGGGTGGCGTTGTTCGGTGCCTTGGCGAACACCTCGACCCGGGTACCGTCTGCTGCGGTACGCCGGTAGCTGGCGCGCTCCAGCTCGGCCGGGGTCTGTTTGCGGGCATCGAGGACTTTGCCGGACACGGTGAAAATATCGGTGCTGATGGTGCCGGCCGGCCCCTTGATTTCCACATAGTTCGTATTGAACGGGCTGCCAGTAACCCGTTCGGTGATGTTCGGGTCACCGATGTAGGTTTCACTGGCACTGGTATCCGGGTTGATCTCGGTGTAAGGGCCGCCGACGCCGCGCAGGAATGGACCAATGGCGCCGTTGAGCACACCGCTGAAGTTGCCCGGTGCACCGATGCCGATGTCGCGGGTGATGTTGATCGCGCGCCGCCCGGCGGTGGTGACGTTGACCGTTTCGACGCCGTACGGGTGGGTGATCACATAGGTGCCGGTACGGGGCACCGAGGCGCGGATACGGATACGGGCGAAGCTCTGCTGGTCGCCATCGACCGGATTCTCGCTGGCAAACGCCGCTTCGATACCGGCGACATAGACCTCCAGCTCATAGCCGCTGTTGCCGACCTGCGGGATCTCGGTTTCGGCCAGGAACCAGAACATCTCCGGTGGCCAGTTGTCGGGGAACACCAGGGGCAGGGCGTCGTCATAGATGCCAGGTTCAGGTAGCAGGGTGCACATGTAGCTTGGTGGCACCGATACCGGTACCCGCGAGCTGGCGGCTCTTGACTGGCACAGTTCCATGGACAGGTTGTTGTTGTCCTGGTACCACATCGGGTAACGCCCGGTGGCCAGGGTGTAGGGGCCCGGATCGACCGCTTTGAGGCCGGCCCAGGCAGTGCCGACCAGCGAGAGGGAAAGCCCGGCTGCGCAGAGCGCCAGGCGTGGCCAGTTATTCATGCTGCCTCCTGCTACGGGACGTGGCGTGATGATGTTCATGGCACGAGCACCACTTCTTCGCTGTCGCTACCGCCATACGCGCTGGTCACCGTGACCGTGGCGGGCGGGATTGGCGAAAGCCCGGTGGTGAGTGTCTTGACCGCGCCATTGCCGCTCAGGGTGCCGATGACCGCGCCATTGCCGGTGGTGGCGCTGAGCACCGGTGGGCTGGTTTCGTCGCTGGTCGAGGCGACCAGGGTCAGTTGTCCGGAATTCAAGCTGAACTCGGCACGCTGGATCACCACCAGGTCGGTCAGCGGCAGGCTCAGGGTGGTTGGAGTGCTGCTGGGAATTGCCAACTGGTTGTTGGCGGTCACCTGCAGGTTCAATGGCAGTGTCGGGTTGAGTGCCGACTGGGCGTACCAGGCACCGGTGGTGGTGGCTTCGGTGAAGCTCAGGTTCGGGGTCTGGCTGACCAGCGTGGCAGTGCCTGGCGGCGGCGGGGCCATCACGAATACATCCTGCTGGGCGCGCAAGTTGCCGTTTTCGTTGTGGCGCGAGAACGTGCTGCGCTGAGGAATCATCGGTGTTGGGCGAACGACTGTGGAGAGCTTGCCGGAGACCGAGAACAGCGTGGTCCGCAGGTCCAGGCCGTTGGGCCCTTCGATGCGTACGAAGTTGGTGTTGAACGGGCTGCCGGTGACGGCTTCTTGCAGGTTCGGGTCGCCAATGAAGCGTTCGCTGGCACCGTTGGCCGGGTTGGTCTCGGTGTAGGGGCCGCCGACCCCGCGCAGGAACGGGCCGACATCACCTCTGAGGGCGCCGGTGTAGTTTTTCTGTCCGCCAATGCCGATGTCGCGAGTCATGTTGATCGCCCGCCGTCCGGCCGCCGGCACATCGAACACTTCGACACCGTAGGGGTGGGTAACGATGTAAGTGCCTGCCGTGGGCACGTCGACCCGGATGCGCACCCGGGCGAAGCTGACCTGGTCGCCTTCGACCACTTCTTCGGCGGCGAAGGCTGCCTCGATGGCGGTGCCATAGGTCAAGTCGATACCGCTGGCAGCGTCGGTGATCGCTGCATCGGCGGTGAACCAGAAGGTCTCGTCGGGGTAGTTGGTGGGAAAGCTGATCGGCCGGGTGTCATCGAACACGCCCGGGGCCGGATTCAGCACACACATGTACGACGGCGCGCCAGGTGCACCGGCCACCCGCGAGCTGACAGCCTTGGACAGGCACAAATCGAGGACCCGGCCGTGGGTGTCCTGATACCAGGCGGCGAATCCGCCTGTGGCCGGCAGGTAAGGACCGGGATCTACTTCAAACAGCGCAGCCTGGGCTGGTGCTTGAGTCAGGCCAGCCAGGATCAGCAAAGCCAGGGGGTGGGGCGTTGGACGGTGCATGAGTCTTCCCTCTTGCAATCGGGCCCATGGGCTTGGGTCGTCTGCACAGGGTTCGGCAACTTCCATACCACTTTTCAAAAAGCCTTGCGGGGCCTGGCTTGCAGGGGATTTTCGCCTTTACCCAGGGGCGATGAGGCGGGGGGGATGCCCCAGGGTTGGGGGCAACTGGGGCACGCTTGCGGGGCAATCGAAGTTAACTGGGCTATAACCTAAGAAGTCATTTGCCAGGAGTTCGCGATGGACCTGCAATCACGCCTGGATTCACCCCCCCTGCAAGAGACCGTGCATAGCGCCGCGTCCGCCAAGCGGCCCTTCAATCTGCTGCGCTGGTATGCCTTTGTCAGCCTGGCGATCATCCTCTCGGTGGCCGTAGGGCTTGGCCTGATTTCCAGCCGCTTCGTGATCAACGAAAGCGTTGAACGTGATGCACTGCTCACGGCGCAATTCATTCAGTCCATCGCCTTGGCTGAAGTGCGCCATGTGTCCATTCCCAATGTCAGAACCATGGGCGAACTGCTCGATCCCCGGCTCGACCAGAGCTTCCCTGAGGTCAATCCCGAGGCGCGGCGCAACGCCCGTGGCGAATTCCTCGACCATGTCGCGCACTTGCCGGACATGCTCCTGGCCAATATCTATGCCCCGGACCGCACGGTGATCTGGTCGAGCAACCCGGCGTTGGTAGGGCGGATGATCGAATCGGATGAAGACCTTGATCATGCCTTCGATAACAAAGTCCGGGTCTCGGCCAGCTATCACGACGTTGACCAGGCGCGCAGCGAGCAGAAATTCATCACCCCGCCTGAGAATCTGTTCATCGAGAACTACATCCCGTTGTTCGATGCCGACGGTGAGAACGTCACGGCCATGGTCGAAATCTATAAAGAGCCTCATGACCTGATCGAGCGTATCGAACACGGTTTGCTGATGATCTGGATGGCCGTCGCGCTGGGGGCGGCACTGGTGTATGGCGGCCTGTACTGGCTGATGTATCACGCCAACCGCCAATTGGCGCAGCAGCAGAAACGCTTGATCAATAACGAAACCTTTGTCGCGCTGGGTGAAATGTCTTCGGCGGTGGCTCACAGCCTGCGCAACCCCCTGGCGAGCATTCGCTCCAGTGCCGAACTGGCCCAGGAAATCGAAGAGGGCCCGGCGCAGAAAAACATCGGCGACATCATCAGCCAGGTCGATCGCATGTCGCACTGGGTGCGTCAGTTACTGCAATCGTTGCGCCCGCTCAATGATCAGGCCGAGGCGGTTGAGCTGGAGCGCGTGCTGCAGGACAGCCTGCTGGCGTTCAGCCTGCAATGCAGGCGCAACGGGGTCGAGGTCAAACTCGATTCAATGGCCAATGTCCAGGTGCTCAGCCAGCCGACCTTGCTCGGGCAGATTTTCAACAGCCTGATCGCCAACGCGCTGGAAGCCATGAGCGAAGGCGGAACCTTGCGTATCGAACAGGTGCAAAAGAACCGCAAGACCTTGATCGTCCGCTTGAGTGACAACGGCAAGGGCATGAGCGACGAACAACTGCGCATGGCGGTCAGACCGTTCTACACCACCAAACAGGGCGGCCTGGGCGTTGGGCTGGTGCTGGTCAAAAGGATCATGGAGCGCTTTGGCGGCTCGGTGCGTCTGAGCAGTCGCGAGGGTGAGGGCACCTGTGTGCAGTTGAATTTCCGGGTGGCCCGCGAGGGGTGAGACTGCTGAATATTTGGGGGGCGGACCCGAGTTTGGGGGATGTTCCCCCCCGATTTTTACCGGTAATTGATGGAGATCTCTGCTAAGTCATTGATAAGTAGCTTGTACATATCTTGAAACAGTTTTGGCCAAGTAGTTGCAAATCGACATTACCGGTCGACAACACTGGGTGAGAGATATGGCCAAGCGTGTGTATTACCCCCTCTGCCTGAGCGCCGCTCTGGCATTACTGCTGGTGGCTGAAGTGCCTGCCAGTCCGATTGACGATGTCGACCCGCCGGAGCCGGGAGATCCGTCGGCCTTCACCGATGTACCCGCCGACCCGGCGGCTGCCTTGAGCAACCTGCTGCTACTCCCGGAAGCCAATGAAGGGGCCTTTGACCTGCCTGACGGTGTCGAGGGCAACCGTTCCACACCGCGTCAGGAAAACCCGCGGCCACCGGCGCTGCAAACTTCGTTCAACTACCCCACCAATGGCGCCCCAAGCCCGACGTTCGGGGCTGCGCCCTTCAGTCAGCAGCTGTTGTTGTTCGAAGAATTCGGCCCGACCCGTCTGGACCCCACCACGCCTTCCGGTTTACTGATATTTCCCGCGCCAACCACCGGATCTGCGCCGCAGCAGGATCCTGTCAGCGTCGCCCGCAGCTCTCCCAGCGGGCCGCTGCTCGATGCTTTTCTCAAAGAGCCGGGGCTGACGCCGTTTCCCAGCCAGTTTGCCAACGTGGTCGACCGCAACCCCTGGCAGACGCAGATCGAGACGTTCCTCAACCGCCATATCGGCGCCTCCGCCGAAGGCCGTCCGCCAGGAAAGGGCTGGTCGCACCAGCGCTGGAACGAGTTTTACCCGCAGGCGTCCTACAAGACGGCCCAGGCTGGGGCTCGGCTTAACGGCGGGCTTCGTGATGCGATGCAGATGCACCACTACAGCGTCGGTGAATTCGCGCCTGGTGGGTTGTATTACAACACGGCCGGGCAGGCCTATACCCTGGGGACCACCAAGGGCGTGGATACGCGTTTTCATCCCAACATGCCCCTGCAGGATCACAAATCGCTGTGGACTTTCGACGGCACCCTGCCAGCCAAGCTGCTGATGGTGCGTTACGGCCAGCCGTTGCTGATGCGTCATTACAACGCCTTGCCGATTGATCCGGCCGCCAACCACGGCTTTGGCCTGCACACAATCAGCACCCACGAGCACAATGGTCACTCGCCGGCGGAAAGTGATGGCTATGCCAACGCGTTCTTCTTTCCCGGGCAGTACTACGACTACCGCTGGCCCATGCAGTTGGCCGGCTACGACAGCATCAACACTCGCGCCGAAGATCCGCGTGCCGCGTTTCCCTGCACCCCGGGCGAGAAGCTCTGGGTCAACGACGCTCAGCCCGGCCTGAAAACCTGTGACAACGGCAGCATCCGTATTCGCGGCGACTGGCGCGAAACCATGAGCACCCACTGGTTTCACGACCATATGCTCGATTTCACCGCGCAGAATGTCTACAAGGGCAACGCGGCGATGATGAACTATTACAGCGCCCTGGACCGCGGCAACGAGGCTTTTGCCGACGGCGTCAACCTGCGCCTGCCCAGCGGCTCGGCGTTGTCCTGGGGCAACCGCGACTATGACGTCAACCTGCTGATCGCCGACAAAGCCTGGGGCGCGGACGGTCAGTTGTGGTTCAACCCCTTCAACACCGACGGCTTTCTTGGTGACCAGGTGTTGGTCAACTGGCAGTACAAACCCTACCTCGATGTACGTGCGCGCAGTTACCGCCTGCGTATCCTCAACGGTTCGGTGTCGCGCTACTTCAAACTGGCACTGGTGCGCGAAATCAAGGGCAGTAGTGGCGAGTTCGCCGGGCCCAAGGGCTCCGGCCTGTCCTATTCGCGGGTGCCGTTCCACATGATCGCCAACGACGGCAACATCATGGAGCACTCGGTGCCGTTCGACGGCAGCATGGACCTCGATGCTGACGGCGACCGCCAGAACCATAATGCGATTCTGCCGACCCAGGGCATCGCCGAACGCTTCGACATCATCGTCAACTTCGCCAGGAACGGTATCAAGCCGGGCGACAAGCTGTTCTTCATCAACCTCAAGGCCCATGACACCGGCAAAGGTCCGAAAGAGGACATCCCCCTGGCCGATGTGCTGTCGGAGAAGTACCTGGCGGTGATCAAGCAAACCAGCAAAGGCCCGCAGTGGGACAGGGGTGACCCGGCGGTGGGCAAGATTTTGCAGTTCAACGTCAAGGCCTACAGCGGCCAGGATCTGGCCATGGACCCGGCGGACTATGAACCGGCCAAACCGGGTAAGGCCGAAGGCAAGATCATGATCCCGCTCAAGCTGCACCGCGATAACCCGGCTGATCAGGCGCGCCTGGCCCAGGCCCGCCACCGCACCTTCATCTTCGGTCGCTCCGATGGCACCGACCAGGTGCCCTGGACGATCAAGACCGACGGCAGTCTGGGCTACAACATGGACCCGCGCCGGCTCAGTGCCGCGCCGCAGCTGGCCACTGGGCCAACTGATGGCGGCTACAACGGCGTCGGCACCCTGGAAGTGTGGAAGATCCAGAATGGCGGCAATGGCTGGAGTCATCCCGTGCACGTGCACTTCGAGGAAGGCATCATCCTCAGCCGCGGCGGCAAGGCGCCACCGGAATGGGAAAAATGGGCGCGCAAAGACGTCTATCGCATCGGCAACGAGAGTGATGGCCTGGACAACGTCGAGATGGCAATCAACTTCCGCGAGTTCGCCGGTACCTACATGGAGCATTGCCACAACACCCAGCATGAAGACAACTCGATGCTCCTGCGCTGGGACATTGATCACCCCGGTCAGTTGCAGTTGATGCCGACGCCACTGCCCAGTTGGGATGGCGTCAAGTACATCAACTCCGCAGCGCTGCCGACCTGGCGTGCCGGGGATGGCAAGGGCCCGCAAGTCAAGGTCGGCAAGTAACCAAAGGAGCAGCGATCATGGGGCGATTGGCAATCTGGCTCGGTACGGCGTTGCTGTGCTGGGCCCTTCAGGGGCAGGCGGAAGAAGCCACCCCATGGGGGGCGGGGTATTTCCCCAACACCCCGCTGACCGATCAGGACGGTCAGCAGGTACGCTTTTTCGATGACCTGATCAAGGACAAGGTGGTGGTGATCAACTTCATCTTCACCGGTTGCGGCGATTCGTGTCCGCTGGAAACCGCACGCTTGCGCCAGGTCCAGCAATTGCTCGGTGAGCGGGTGGGGCGCGATGTGTTTTTCTACTCCATCAGCATTGACCCGCTCAGCGATACCCCTGAAGTGCTCAAAGCCTACGCGGCGCGCTTCAAGGTCGGACCCGGCTGGCGCTTTCTGACCGGTGACAAGGAGCAGATCGACGCCTTGCGCCGGCGCCTGGGGCTGTTCATCGAAGGGGTCGACAACGGCCGTAGCCGCGACCACAACCTGAGCCTGATTGTCGGTAACCAGGCGACCGGGCGCTGGATGAAAGCCTCACCCTTCGAGAACCCCTGGATCCTTGCCGATCAGTTGGCCAACAGCCTGCAGAACTGGAAGACCCCCAGCGTCGAGGAGAGTTATGCCCAGGCGCCGGATATCCGCCCACCCAGCAGCGGCGAGGAGCTGTTCCGCACACGCTGCGCAGCCTGTCACAGCGTCGGCCCGCAAGACGGCCAGGGGATCGGCATGCGCAACGTCGGACCGGATCTGCTGGGCGTCACCGAGCGGCGTGATCGCGCCTGGTTGAGCCGCTGGATTCGCGAGCCGGATCGCATGCTGGCGGAACGCGAAGCATTGGCTGTTGAGCTGTATGAACAGTTCAATCGGGTGGCCATGCCCAACTTGCGCCTGAACCACGAGGACGCCGAGCGCGTGCTCGAATTTCTTCAGCAAGAGACGCTACGCCAAGGGGCGCTGGAGCAGGCGCGTGCCACGGAAGCGGGGGCGCCTCGCGCACAGTAAAGGCAAAATACTATCAGTGGGCGACTGGCCATTAGTATTGATTCAAACCAGCGTCACCTGGCTGGGCTATAAGTTGTAAGAAAAAAACAGCCCGCCAGGAAGAACCGATGCAGGTGCTGAACAAGAAACTGGCCGATGAGGGCCGCGACACCCAGTCTTCACCCGACCGGACCTTGCGCGAATTCAATTTGCTGCGCTGGTTTTCTGTGGTCAGCCTGTTGATCATCGCCTCGGTGGCCGTGGGGCTGGGCTATGTCTCGACGCAATTTGTGGTCAATGACAGCGTCGAGCGTGATGCCATGCTCACCGCCCAGTTCATCCAGGCCATGGCCAAGGCCGAGGTGCGCCACTCGCGAATTCCGCCGGGCACCACCATGGCGCAATTGCTGGATCCGCGCATGGACCATCAGCATCCGGGGATCAGTGCCGACCTGGCGGCGTCCACGCGGATCGAATTCCTCGACCATGTCGAACACCTGCCCGATACCTTGCTGACCAATGTCTATGCGCTGGACCGGACCATTGTCTGGTCCACCAACCCGCTGCTGATTGGCCAGAAAATCGTCGGCGATGACGACCTCGATGAGTCGTTCAACTCGCAAGTACCGGTGTCGGCCAGCTATCACAAGGCCGATGAAGACCGTGAAGAGCAGAAATTCCAGCGTGAGCCGCAGTACCTGTTCATCGAAAACTACATCCCGATGTTCGATGAGAGCGGTACCAAGGTGCTGTCGATGGTCGAGGTGTACAAGGAACCGCAGGACCTGGTGCGGCGCATCCAGCGCGGTTATGTGCTGATCTGGACCTCAACCCTGCTCGGCGGCGCACTGATCTACTTCGGCCTGTTCTGGATCGTGCGCCGTGCGGCGAGCCTGTTGCACGATCAACAGACCAGGCTGGTCGCCAGCGAAACCTTTGTGGCCCTGGGCGAGATGTCTTCAGCGGTGGCGCACAGCTTGCGCAACCCGCTGGCGACCATTCGCTCCAGCGCCGAGCTGGCGCAGGAAATTGCCAGTGACCGCTCACAGAAGAACATCGGCGACATCATCAGCCAGGTCGACCGTATGTCGCGTTGGGTACGCGAGCTACTGGTGTCGTTGCGGCCGTTGAAGGACGATGCCGAAGCCGTTGACCTGATTGCCGCGGTTGAAGACACCTGCAGCGCCTTTGCCCCGCAGACCGAGCGCAACAAGGTGCAACTGCAGGTCAGTGCACCACCGACGGCGTTGGTGGTAAGCCAGCCGGTGTTGCTTACGCAGATTCTCAACAGCCTGTTTTCCAATGCGCTCGAGGCGATGCCCAGTGGCGGCCGATTGACCCTGGAAGTGCTGGAGCTGCCGGATGAACGCAAGATCCAGCTAACCTTGAGTGATACCGGCAAGGGCATGAGCCAGCAACAGGAACGCATGGTCTTCAAACCTTTTTTCACCACCAAGCAGGGCGGCCTGGGTGTCGGCCTGGTATTGGTCAAACGAATAATGGAGCGTTTCGGCGGCGCGGTCAGCCTGACCAGTCGCGAAGAGGAAGGAACCCGCGTATGCCTGACTTTCAATGTTGCAGCGGGAGGGGATCATGGAGCACAGCATCCTGGTGGTGGAGGATGATGAAATCCTTGCTGAAAATATCCAGACCTATCTGGAGCGCAAAGGCTTTGAGGTCACCGTCTGCCATAGCGCCGAGCAGGCGCTGGAGCAACTGGGGCAGTGTCAGCCCGACGCGGTATTGACCGACAACTCGCTGCCGGGCATGAACGGCCACGAGCTGATCAAGGCCCTGGCCGTGCGGGCGCCGGAACTCAAGGTGATCATGATGACCGGCTACGGCAACGTCGAAGATGCCGTGCTGGCGATGAAGGAGGGGGCCTTTCACTACCTGACCAAACCGGTGGTGCTGGCCGAACTCAAACTGATGCTCGACAAGGCCCTGGCAGCCGACCGCATGGAACGTACGCTGTCGTTCTACCAGGAGCGCGAAGCGCAGAAGTCCGGAGGGCAGTCGCTGATCGGCGAGTCGCCGGCCATGCTCGGGCTCAAGCACACCCTCACGCAGTTGCTCGATGCCGAGCGGCGCATGTCCAGCGGTGACTTGCCGCCGGTGCTGGTGGAGGGCGAGACGGGAACGGGTAAGGAACTGGTAGCCCGCGCCCTGCATTTTGACGGGGCGCGCAGCAAAGGGCCGTTCATTGAATTCAACTGTGCTTCGATTCCGGCCAACCTGCTGGAGGCGGAACTCTTCGGCCACGAGAAGGGCGCGTTCACGGATGCCAAGGACCGCCGTGTCGGTCTGGTAGAGGCCGCCGATGGCGGCACCCTGTTCCTTGACGAGATCGGTGAAATGGACCTGCTGTTGCAGGCCAAGCTGCTCAAACTGCTTGAAGACCGGACGATTCGCCGTATTGGTGCGGTGAAGGAACGCAAGGTTGACCTACGCATCATCAGCGCCACCAACTGCAACCTGGAGCAGATGGTGCAGCAGGGTAAATTCCGTCGAGACCTGTTCTTTCGCCTGCGCATCATCTCGATCAAGGTCCCCCGGTTGTATGCCCGCGGTGAAGATATCCTCCTGCTGGCCCGGCACTTCCTGGCGTTGCATGGCAAGCGCTATGGCAAGACGCACTTGTATTTCAGTCCCGACGCAGAGGAGCTGCTGCTCAATTACAGTTGGCCGGGTAACGTTCGGGAGCTGCGCAATATGCTTGAACAGACGGTATTGCTTGCGCCTACCGAGGAGATTGCGCCGCATCAGCTCAATGTCTGCATGAGCCTGGTCGATGAACCGTTTGAAATGCCGGCGCCGGTATTTCACGAGAGCCACGGCGGTAGTGAGATGCCCAGCTCGACCAGCTTGCCGGAGGTGGAGCGGGACATGGTGCGCAAGATGCTTGATCGCACCGATTGGAATGTCACCAAATCGGCGCGGCTGCTGGGCTTGAGCCGCGACATGCTGCGTTACCGGATCGAGAAACTCGGCCTGACCCGGCCGGATAAGCGCCAGTGGTGACCATCTGTAGGAGCGGATTTACCGGGGCGCCGGACCGCCGCGATGGGCTGCGCAGCAGTCCCAATTTTTGGGGCCGCGCTGCGACCCATCGCGGATAAATCCGCTCCTACAGGTAGGGGTTATTCACGCCCACGCATGAAGAAGCCCGCCACATACTTGCGAAAGGTGTCCAGGCTCTTGAAGTCGGCAAAGCGCTTGAAGGTTTCGCCTTCAGGCTCCGGCCCCAGCGGTTGTTCGGTCAGTGACACAGAAAGCACCCGGTCCTGGTCGGAGCTGAGCACCAACGCATCCATGCCCTGGCCACCAATCACCGGGCGGCGCATGAGCACCCGCACACCCTTGCTGGCCATCCAGTCGATCAAGGACACCAGCACTTTCAATGGCTCGCGCTCTTCATCGCGGTACACCGGGAACAGGTGTCCGCGCGACAGCACCGGGACGCTGGCGACATGAATAAGTTCGTAGAAGTGGCTGCCGGCACTGGCCGGTGAGTAGATGGCCAGGGCCAGCAGCGGTCCCGGCGTCTTGCTGCCGCCCCACAGCAGGTGGTGGCCCTGGAAATCGAAGCCGTCTTCACTGCGCTCGTTGTACACCTTGCGCGCCTTGATCTGGCTGACGCAGTCAAGCATCAAGCCATAACGACGATGATTGCCAAAGGCGCTGGAGTCACGCAGCCGGGCCTTGAGCATCATCATGTGCTTCATGTCCAGGCGGGTTTCCAGGTAGTTGCTGGCCGGCACCCGCTCGATCAAGGGGTAACGGCTGGCGACGCTGCGCAGTTCGGCGAACTGGCCGGTGAGATCCTTTTTCAGGTGAGTGGCATAGACATTCAAGCCCCCGGCTTCGATCAGGGTCAGCAGCAAGGACAGCAAACGATGCTGCTCACGCTTGTCGCTGCCATCGCTGGTCTCGCCCGCACTGCCTGGGGCGGCGCGGCGAAAATCGCCGAGCAGGCGCAAAGGGGTATCGGGAGGCAGCCAGGCCGCTGGCAGCACCTCTGAATCTTCCTGGCGGCCGGCCTCGCGTTCATCCTTGATGAAGGCACACTCGGGGTCATGCTCGGCGGTGCCGGGGTTGTTCTTCAGGAACAGGGTACCGGTGTTGCCGTTGAGGTTGACGTTGAGAATCGGCATCGCCTTTGGCTGGCAATCACACGCCAGCCAGTGCCCGGCGGCGCGGATCTTCAGCAGCAGCTGATTGGCCTGCAGCAGGCGTGGACCTGCCAGGTTGCCCTGGACAAAACCGCGCAGCAGTTCATCTTCGGCAGGCGTGAGGGTGCGTACCAACGCAGCGTTTTTTTCGATGATTCTCATGGACAATCCTGGCCAACCTTCCTTTGCCTGCCACCTTAATGCAAAGCCCGGCTGGCGGCCATGGCGCCAACCGGGAAGCACCGAGATTACTGCCCGCCAAACAACTTGGCGGCGCGGGCGCGGATTTCTTCTACCGAGACGTCCTCGACATGGGACGAGACGAACCAGAGATTGCCGAACGGGTCTTTCAAGGTGCCGCTACGGTCACCGTAGAACTGGTTTTCTACGGCCCTGACCTGGGTGGCACCGGCCTTGATGGCCTGGGCAAAGCGTGCGTCGACATCATCGACATACAGGTGCAGGCCAATTGCTGCGCCACCCAGCGATTGGCTGCTGACCAGACCGCCCTCCATGTCGCACGGATCGGCGAGCATCAGTGACGAGTCGCCGATTTTCAGTTCGGCATGACCGACCCGGCCATCCGGGCTTTCCAGGCGGAACATCTCGACCGCGCCGAACGCGGCCTTGTAGAAGTCGATGGCCTTGCCGGCATCCTTGATGCCCAGGTAAGGGGTGATGGTGTGTTGTCCTTCGGGGATTGGTTTGACGGCCATTTTATACATCCTCCTTAGCGCGCCGCAGAGTGGAATGACGCGAAACTGTATATTTGTACAGTTTCGGCGATTCGGCAAATCAAAATCTGCGGCGCTGGACGGACGGCGATCAGAAAATGTAATCGGTGGTCAGGAAGCTCGAGTCGCGGTTACGGATGATGTCGCTGATCAACTGCTTGTTGCTCTCCTGGAACTTGGTCGCCACCAAAGTACGGATCGAGAACACGCGCAGCGCATCGTGGACCGATAAGGTCCCTTCGGCGGAGTTCTTGCGGCCGTTGAACGGGTAGGTGTCCGGGCCACGCTGGCACTGGGCGTTGAGATTGATACGGCCGACCTGGTTGGCGAAGGTGTCGACCAGGCGCCCGACTTCGGCCGGGTTGGTGCCGAAGATGCTCAATTGCTGACCGAAGTCGGAATCGAGTACATAGTCGATCACGGTCTGCAGATCTCGGTAAGGGACGACCGGCACCACAGGGCCGAATTGTTCTTCCTGGTAGACGCGCATCTGCGCGCTGACCGGGTACAGCAGGGCAGGGTAGAAGAACGAGCCACGACTGGCACCACCGCCTTGGTTGATGACGCGTGCGCCTTTTTCCACTGCGTCAGCCACCAGGCCATTGAGGTAATCGATCTTGCCCGCCTCGGGCAACGGCGTCAGGGCCACGCCGGGTTCCCAGGGCATGCCTGGCTTGAGTGCGGCCAGCTTGCGCTGGAATTTGTCGAGGAAGCTGTCGACCACCTCTTCATGGACAAAGAGGATCTTCAGCGCCGTGCAGCGCTGGCCGTTGAACGACAGGGCGCCAGTCACCGCTTCGTTGACGGCGTTGTCCAGATCCACTTCGGGCAGCACGATCCCCGGGTTCTTCGCATCCAGGCCCAGGGCCGCGCGCAGGCGGTGTGGCCGTGGGTGAAGTTTTTTCAGGTCGCTGGCGGCCTTGTTGGTGCCGATAAACGCGAACACGTCGATTTTTCCGCTGGCCATCAAGGCGCTGACGGTCTCGCGGCCGCGGCCATAGATGACGTTGATCACACCTGCCGGGAAGCTGTCGCGGAACGCTTCGAGCAGCGGGCGAATCAACAGCACGCCGAACTTGGCGGGTTTGAACACCACGGTGTTGCCCATGATCAGCGCCGGGATCAGAGTGGTGAAGGTCTCGTTCAACGGGTAGTTGTAGGGGCCCATGCACAGCGCTACGCCCAGCGGTGCACGGCGAATCTGGCCGAGGGTGTCCTGTTCCAGTTCGAAGCGGCTGGAGCGGCGGTCCAGTTCCTTGAGGGCATTGATGGTGTCGACGATGTAGTCGCAGGTGCGATCGAACTCTTTTTCCGAGTCCTTGAGGTTTTTGCCGATTTCCCACATCAGCAGTTTGACCACCGCCTCGCGCTGCGCGCGCATCTTGCCGAGGAAGGTTTCGACATGCTGGATACGTTCGGCCACACGCATGGTCGGCCAGGCACCGCGGCCCTTGTCGTAGGCATGAACGGCCGCGTCCAGCGCGGTGAGGGCGGTGTCGGCATCCAGCAGCGGGGTGTTGCCGAGGATCACCTGCTGCTCCTGATCAGCCTCTTTGAGCCACACCGGGCTGCGCACGGTGGCCAGTGGCCCGTCCCAGCGCTGCAACTGGCCGTCGACCAGGTACTCGCGTTGTACCAGCGGTTCGCCCAGGCGGTAGGCCTCGGGGATCTCGTTGGCAGTGGGAAACAGCGAATCGAGCAGACGGTCCATGGGCGCAGCACCTCTTTTTCTATGTGGGTGAAACGTTTCAGTCCGAGCATAACGCCAGCGCGCTAAAAAAAGCCAGCCTCGCTCAACATTGCGCCCAAGGCGCCGATAAAGCATTAATCCGATGTGAATAACGGACCTATGAGCACAAGAATCCTCGCCCTTGATGACAAACGGGTCCTGCCAGAAACCCTGGGTACTACCCTCAATCGCCTGTTGCCGATTGGTTTTGCCCTGATTGGCATCGGCTTGTCGGTAGCCCTTGGGCGCCTGGATGTTCAGCGCCAGGAAAGCGAACTGGTGGCCAACGCCGGTGCGCGTTTGTCCGGGGTGCGTGCGGCCCTGGAAGCGCAGTTGCGCTCAGCGTTCGGTGAGACCGAAGGCATTGCCCAGTTGATCAGTGCCGACGGTGAAATCAGCCCCGAGCACTTTCACGACATGGCCCGCCAGGCCATCGCCTCGGTCCCGCATATCCGCCATATCTCCGTGGCCCCGGGTGATGTGATTGCCGATGTCTATCCGCTCAAGGGCAACCTGAGCGTCATCGGTGTTGATTACCGTCACCTGCCGGACCAGTACCCGATGTTGCAGCGCGCTCGCGACCACTACAGCCCGGTGCTGGCCGGGCCTGTGCAGCTGTACCAGGGCGGGCGCGGCCTAATCTACCGGCGGCCGGTGTTTCTCAAAGGGCACAAGGGTGTGAAGCTGTATTGGGGCAATGTCTCGATCGTCGCGGACATAGACCGCTTGCTCAGCGCCTCCGGGCTGGACCTGGATCCGGGCTTTGAGCTGGCCCTGCGCGGCGTCGATGGTCAGGGCTCGGCGGGCGGGATGATCTGGGGCGATCCAAAGCTGTTCGGCGAACATGCAGTCACGGTCAACGTCGATGTGCCGGGTGGGCTTTGGCAGTTGGCGGCGAGTCCGTTGGGCGGCTGGCCGTCCATGAGCCTGTTCGCTTCGCCGTTGTTCCTGTTTGCCCTGACCTGCACCGGGCTGTTCAGTGTCTTTGTCGCGCAGCTCAATCGCAGCAACCACCTGATCAACCTGCGCAACCGCGAACTCAAGCAATCTCAGGCGCAGCTGGAGCGCCTGGCCCATTACGACGCTATCACCGGTTTGCCCAACCGGCTGTTGTTCAATCAACGCCTGCAAGCCGCCATCAACAGCGACCAGCGCCTGGCCGTGCTGGTACTGGATATCGACGGCTTCAAGCAGGTCAACGACAGCCTTGGCCATCCCATGGGCGATCTCTTGCTGCAGCAGGCCACCGCACGCTTCGTGCAACTGATCGATGAACAGGACAGCCTCTGCCGTCTGGGCGGGGATGAGTTCGCGTTTTTGCTGATTGGCGCCGAGCAGGACTGTGTCGAACGGGTTCAGGCCTTGCTGCAAACCCTGCAACTGCCGTTCGACCTCAAGGGCAATGCGGCGCTGGTCACCGGCAGCATCGGCCTGGCCTGGTACCCTGAGCACGGGCAGACCTGCGAGCACCTGTTGCGCTATGCCGACACCGCCATGTACGCGGCCAAGGAGAGCGGGCGCAATGCCTGGCGCTTGTATCACCCGGACATGACCGAGCGCCTGCAGGAACGCCTGTGCCTGGAGCGCAGCCTGCGCCGGGCGCTGAAAAACAATGAGTTCGAGCTCTGGTATCAACCCAAGATCGACCTGTTCAGCGGTCGCGTTGAAGGTGCCGAAGCGCTGCTGCGCTGGCGCGACCCTGAACGTGGCCTGGTGTCGCCCGCGCAGTTCATTCCGCTGGCCGAGCGTACGGGGCTGATCATTCCCCTGGGTGAGCGCGTGCTGGAACTGGCCTGCGAGCAGATTGCCGCCTGGCGTGCTGCCGATTGCCTGCCGGGCCCGGTGGCGATCAATGTCGCCGCCTTGCAGATCGAACGCAGCGATTATGTTGCCAGCCTGTCGCGCAGCCTCAAGCGTTATGACTTGCCACCCACTTTGCTGGAAGTGGAAATCACCGAAAGCCTGTTGATGGAAAGCCAGCAACAGGCCTGCGCGGCACTGGCTCAGTTGCAGACTATGGGCGTGGCCACAGCAGTGGATGACTTCGGCACCGGTTACTCGTCCCTGGCTTATCTGAAGTCATTGCCCATCGATCACTTGAAAATCGACCGCGCCTTCATCAAGGACTTGCCTCTGGACGATGACGCGGTGGCGATTACCCGGGCAATTATTGATCTGGGCCATGCCCTGGGTTTTCGTATTACCGCCGAAGGCATCGAGACCCAGGCCCAGTATGACTTCCTGCGCAATGCCGGTTGCGACCAGGGCCAGGGCTATCTGATGGCCCGGCCGATGCCCGCGCAGGCCCTGAATGCCTGGCTGCGCGAGCATCAGGAGCGGCGCCAGCTGCCTTGCGGTTGAGTGCTGCCGCGCGGTTAATGATTACAGCGGCAGTTGCAGCAATTGTTCAGCGCCGAAGTCCAATGCCAGTTGCATATACGCAGGGTCCTGGTCCATGCGTTGCAGGCGCGCCCAGACAGCTTCCTGAGTGCCTTGCGGGTCAGCAATGTAATCGTCTTTGAGCAACAGTTCGCGCAGGTCGCGACGAAAATTCAGGGGCAAACGCTCCCAGAGCAATCGCTGATCGGCGCTGATACCCTCGAGCAGTTCGTCGTAGTCACTGTCGGCGAGCAACAGGTCGAGACCATGTTGCTGGTAATACGCCCTGATCTGATCGCGAAGCTCGCTGCTCAAGTTATCGCTTTCCAGCCTCATGGCCGATGCGTGGGCGCGGGGCAGTTGAAAACCTTATAGTCTGCGAGCCCAGTGCATCCGGTCGTCATTGATGCGCTCGAGCAATCGCTCGCGCAGTGTCTCGCCGGGCAGCTGTTGAAGTCCCATTTCTTCACGTAACGCTGTCGGTAGTGCCTGGATAATGGTCGCGCATAGATCCTTGCTGAGAGGTCCGGAGCGGGGCGAGTCGGCGGTGAACGCTTCATACCCCTGAACACCTTTGATCACTATTCGGCGGCGTAGGGCTTCATCTGTTCCCGCCTTGGCGAGCAAAGCACCCTCGGCACTGCCGGCGCGAAGCTCAAGACGCAGATTCGTCGGCCAGCCAGGAAGACTTTCCAGTGCGAGCAGGGCGAGGCGCTCACTGTCGCCAGCGGTCAGGCGAGTGACATACAGGCCCTCAAGGGCGCGGGCCATGGGCAGATCGCTGCTGACCTGTGCGGCGCTATGTTCCAGCCAGGCAGGCAGCGCTGTCTGGTCTTCGAGTACAGGCACTTCGCCTGGGTATAGGCGTGTCAGCAACTGCCTGGCAATGGGCAAGGTGAGGCGCGGGTAGCGTGTCATCAACCGGGCTTGCAGAGGGCTGGCAGATTCTGAGCCGTTGTACAGCTGTTCGAACAACGAGCTGGCGTCAAGCGTGGGCATGACCGCAAGTCGGGCTGCCAACTGACCTTCGACGCTCATGCGTTTGAGCGTGTCAGCCAGTAGCGCGGGTGTGCGGGCATTGGCCAGGTGTGTGTAACGCAACTCGTTGGCACTGACGCCGCTGATGCGTGCAGCCTGTTCCAGCTGCTGGTCGTCGAATCCGTCGAACCTGGTATCCAGGCGCCGCACCAGAGTTGCCAGTGACCACCCCTGGGGTTGCTCGTGCTCGGCGCGCCAGGCGCCGTCACCATTGTGTTCAAGCTGCGGTTGGTAGGCTTCGGCATCCGCCGGGTGGACAATCCGCCAGCGTTGCAGCTCGGCATCGAGACGTTGTTCGTACCACTGGCCGTCCATGCTGATGTAGTGCTTGTCCTGATTGAGGTACTGGCCCATTGCATTGGGCTCGAGCGTCTCTGGCAGTTGCACCGTGCTGCGGTAGGGCGTCAGATCCGGTCGCCACAGGCGCTGGCTAGCGTCTTCGAGGGTTACAGGGTCGAGGCTTTCCATCAATCGGCTGTTGAACAGCTTGGGCACGACCTGACCGGCTAAATGCAGCCCGCCGATCAGCGCCAGGTTCAGCCCGACCACTTCCAGGTGGTGCAGGGCCAGCAGGCGATCACCGACGCTCCAGGCCTGATACCCCTCATAAACCTCATCGAGCAACTGGTAAGCCAATACGGCCGTCATCAAGGTGCCAACACCGGGAACGAAAAAGCCGGCCATCATCAGCGTATTCAGGCCGATGCTTTCCCATGCCGCCAGCCGCCGTTTGCGTGCCTGCTCGTCGACCTCGGCGGTTGGCACTGCAAGCTGGCGGGCCTCGGTCTTGAGGCGGGTGACATGGTCCTGGTACAGAAAGCCGAACAGCTCACCCTCGATGGCTACCGGTGCCAGGTGCAGGTCCGCGCTTTCGCGCAAGGGCCAGATCTGGTCATTGGGAGAGTCACCGTCGGCATCGAGGCTCTGCCGCAAGCGGCTGAGGAAAGTTGCCTGCTGATCGCGCGGAACGTAGGCCAGGAAGCGTTGCCGGAAGTCCACCTGGAGCAGATCGTCGCGCAACTGGTCATGCACTGCGGACAGGTCGTGGAACTGCTGCAGTGCCGTGGTGTGGCCCGGTAGATAGAGCAGCAGGTTCGCTTCGTCGAGGTCGAGAATCAGCGCCTCGTGCAAGTCGATGCCGAACAGGCTCAGCTGGTTGCAGGCCGGGGGCGTACCCTCTTCCAGCAATGCCCGCAGCTGATCCAATGCTTCGCCGTTCATGTGCTGGCGGAGGAAGGCGAGGTCTGCGGCCAGGCGCAGACAATCCTGGTGAACCTTCATCGCCAGAGTGGCGACCCGCGCGGGCGCGAACTGCGA
This sequence comes from Pseudomonas sp. GZD-222, assembly GCF_049310525.1. NCBI lineage: Bacteria > Pseudomonadati > Pseudomonadota > Gammaproteobacteria > Pseudomonadales > Pseudomonadaceae > Pseudomonas > Pseudomonas sp. GZD-222. The sequence goes on along the minus strand of NZ_JBMOWO010000053.1, from coordinate 164,694 downwards.
GTCCAGGTGCTCCTGATAGCGCTGGCCGAGGTCCAGGGCCCGGCAGGTGCGGGCGAAGTCCGCCGGTGTCAGGCGCAATGGCGTGATTTCGTAGGTCTCGGATTCCAGCTCGATATCTACCCGTGTCTCGCTGTCGCCCAGGCTGGTCTTGCCAACGACGACCGTCTTTGCGACCTGCACATCATCGCTCAGGGCCAGGGCACTTTCGCGGCTGAATTCCACTTCGTCTTCGAAGTTGTGCAGCGCGGCTTCGAGCAGGCTGCGGCGTTCATGCTGGCTGACGTAGGTTTCGAAGGTGAACAGGTGATGGATGTGGATCAGCTCGGTATTGCGCAGTGGAACGGACAGTTGATGTTCGCTTGTCAGCTGCTGTGCCAGCAGGGGTTCGGCGAATTCTGCAATGTTCTTCAAGCCCTTCAGCGAGCGGGCCAGCGCCTGCTGTGAGTGTGTCAGGCGTGCCTGGCTGGTCAGTACGGCTTCGCGCAGGTCGGGGGCGGCGTTGGCGAACCAGGGGGCTTGGGCATCTGCCAGGCCTTGGGCGGGGACGAGGGTTTCGTGCAAGGCTTGCCACTGCTCGACCGAGGCGTGTTGGCCCAAGGGCGGAAGCTGGCGCTTGATCAGGTGATGGTGCGGGTTTTTCGGGGCTATGGATGACATCATCGGTGCTCCTGTTTCAGGGGCACTCAGGAAGCGTCAGACGACGAAGACAGAGGTGGTAAATAGTTGTAAGCGCACCGGTGGGAACGGGGGGCAATCAACCTGTAAATTACCCAGCACATTTTCAGAAATTCCCTCTTCCTTGTAGTCCATTTCCCAAAGATACTTGCACCGCCTTTGAGCCGCTGCACTGCTCTGGAGGGCGGCCTAATCTCTGCCGGTCGTTGGCACTCAACGACCGGCTTTGACAGGCCGACCTAACCTTCAGAACATGTGCTGCTTAATGGCGGCTGTACGTGGGGCACTTCGTGTGCGCCGAGTTGTTTCTGGAGTTATCGGTCTGTCAACCCGCGTACAGCTGCCACCTATCTGTTTGACAGCAGGTTTGTGGCCGCATCATTAACTCCAGAGGTGTATATGCTCAAGATCGTCCCTGATCCACCCCTCCATCTCGGTGACACCCACCATTCCCTTGAAGACCTTCTCGTTCAGATCTCGGAGTACCTGGTCTGCGCGATGACTGTGGCTCAGCAGACGGTGCTGCAGCATCCCGATCCGCCCGGGCAGGTTCTGACCTTGGCGACGATGCATGAGATCGACAGTGCTCACCGCTTGGTTGAGCTGGCGCTGAGCAAGGTGCAGTTGCGGCTCTGAGCTTGGTAGGAGCGGATTTATCCGCGATGGGGCGCAGTTCAAAGGCTGGACTGCTATGCAGTCCTTCGCGGATAAATCCGCTCCTACGCTAATGACAGTTGTTCTCACGTTTAGGCTTAGGAATGGTTTATGACTTACAAACATGCGAAAGGCAAAACCTGGCCTATCAAAACCTGTGGCTAGGCAGTTTTGGCGAAGGCATCGGTGGTCGAATCGAAGACCGGTTGTTCCGCACCACTGCCGGGCACGATGCGCAGTATGCGCTGGAGCAGTCCAGCATTTTGATGAGCTGTGTGTACAAGATCACCTTGCAAGCCGGACTCGATCAGGACGACACGCTGGCGTGGGTGGCTCATTACCTGAGCGGTATGGCCAAGGCGCTGGTCGAGGATGTTGCCCACGTGATGATGACGGGAGACTGAGCAGAAAAGCGGCTTGCAGGTTCCGTGAATGCACGGAGGAGGGTGCTTGTCCAGCACTCTGCACCTGACATTTTTGTCAGTTGTGGCAAACCCCCGCAGGTATTTCAATTCTTTTCAGAGCAACCCCCGGTCGATTGACCTCATCGTGTGTCAACCGCATGCACTCTGCAAAGGACGCTTCCAATGACCCAGAATCAGTCAGCTAGTAACGCCCATGACGGTCTCTATCTCGACCTACCCAGCCTTGATTGCATTTCTGTCGATACTTCGACCGGCGTTGGCCACTTCAAGCTGCCCCTGGCGTGGCTAGGGGATGCGCAGCAGGGGTCGGCGTTCGAGCTTGCCCTTACCAGCACGTGCAGCTCACCCAGCCTGAACCTCCTGCCAACAGGCGCGTGGACCCAGTCCTTCAAGATGTTCGGTGAGTGGGACGGGAGACAGGCTGACTGGGACTACACCCTCAACTTCAAGGGACTCCCTCACGTAGACGGGCGCTCGATCAATGCCACCATGAACAACCACGGGCGCGATGAGGGGCCGGGCTTCGTTCTCGATGCTGCCGCGTTCGCCAAGGCACGTCTTGCATTCGTCAACACCCAGGAGGCCGGCGACAGAAGTCTGAGTGAAGGGCAACTGGAAGCGCTCACGGATGCACAGCTTCAGGCGCACCAGGAGAAGTATTCGCACTTCAAGGAAATCGACGACCGCCACATCAGCCTCATCGCCAAGAACGGTACCGCGCAGATATTCGAGTGTGCAGGCACAGGCAAGTTCGGCAGCATTGCCAACGTGTTGCTGACGCACTTCATTTCGCCCACCGGGCGCGTGCTTACATTCACCTGGGACAACCGTTTGACCCCCCACCCCCGGTTGACTGCGATTGACGACGAAGTCGGTCGGCTGGTGACGGTCGCCTGGACCTCTGATCAACAGTTTGTGGTGACGGTTTATCCAGGCAGCACCGAGCAGGTGAAGTACGACTGCAGTGTGGAGGCCAATGCCTGGGTGCTGGAGGTTACGGGGGCGGATGCTGTCGCGCAGAAACAGGTCTACCGCATCGACACCCGCAACAGCAGAATCAACGGTATCGAACTCAAGACGCACTACAAGACCGATGAAGGACAGGAATCGCTGCGTGTGGACAGTGAGACCGTCACCTACAAGGACGACAAGGTCGTCAGCCACGGCATGATGCTGGCGGGTGGGCTGGAGCGTGTGAGCTGTGAGTATGCTTACCAGACCGACAAAACCACCCAGGTATTCAAGCGCGGCACTCAAGAGGTTGCCACTCACGTCCAGGAATTCAAGGGCGGGCAGCCGGTGGCCGAAACGGTGACAGCCAACGGCGTGACCACGGTCAGCCGTCAGGCACTGGTACTGGATGAGGGCAGAGGCCTTGCTACCCTGACCGCCACCCGCCAGGCGGGTGACCAGCCAGCGCAGCAGAGTACGGCCACATTCGATGTCCTGGGCAACCTGGTGAAGCTGGAGGAGGCCGGGCAAGTCACGGAGTGGAGCTACTTCAACAACTACAAGCACTACGAAGTCGAAGAGTGGCGGGTGGTCAAGGGTGAGAGCGGATTTGCCGCCTGGATGTACAGGGCAATGTTCAACATGCTCGGCGATCTTGTACCTCATCAACTGGGCAGTGATCGCGGCGTGACGACCAGCGTCTGGACGCTGTCCTCGGTCCGCGCATCGAGCAGTTCCTGCGACTATGCCAGGAAGACATTCAACCTGCCTTTGGACGTCAAGTATCCAGGGGATTTCGACGGCTTCACCACGCATGTGGAATCGCAGAAGGTGAGTCGCATCGTCAATGGCAAGGCGCAGGTTGAACAGGTGACTTATTTCGGCTACGGGTCGCTGACGTGCGTGCCTCTGAAAGGGCTGTCCAGAACACATGTGGTGGTGCCGACGGTGAAGCTCACGGTGCTTGACCCGGACCTCGAAAACGTCGACCTCAGCGACATCCAGCATGACCTGGCAACCGCTGCCGCCGATCAATGGTTGAAGAGCCTGAGCAAGCAGATAGAAAAGGCACGCTCCGAGGATGAGAAAAAAGTCTACCGGGCGCAGCAAACCAACCTGAAGGAGAGCTTGAAGGCGCAGAGCAAACTCAATGCTACCGGCTTCAAGCTCAAGAGTCTGGCAGCCTCACGGATACAGGTGGAGGTGCTCGAATACCACACGGATGCGGCCAAGCCGGGTTTCGGGCAGGTCAAGTCGCAGACGGTCTACCAGTTGGACAAGGATGGCAAGGAAGTGGTGGGCTCCAGGACCGTCACCTCGCTGCAGCACAGCGTCGACGCCAAAGACCCGCGCAAGGCGTCGATTGGCACCACGGTGAAGACCCAGGACCTGGAGTTCACCTCCAGCCAGACGCGCGCCGGGTTCGCCGGGCGAGTGCTGGAGACCCTGGATAGCCAGGGCATCAAGAACAGCTGGAGTTTTGCCCGCAATGGCCTGGTCAAGGATGAGCAGGCCAGCCGCGACAAGAATACGTCGAACAAGGTTGTCTACAGCACGGCATTGCTCGAAGGCGGGTTGATTCGCTATCAGGCTGTCGATGGCAGCTCTGGAGCAGGACGCCGTGTTGTGGTGGATGGCCTGGGGCGTGAGCAGAAGGTCGAAGTGTCATGGGATGGTACGAACTGGCTGTTGTGGTCACAGTTCAGCCGCGATGACCAAGGACGTCAGAGCAGTGTCATCGAGTATGACTACGACGCTGCTGGCAAGCGCTTGTTCACTCACGCGACTACCTGGACCTACGACGATGCCAGGAAAAGCAGCACGGTAACCCAGGTGTTGAAGGGCGCAGAAGACAAGGAGCTTGATCGCAAGACCCAGGTGGTGACCGCCATTGGTCAAGGCGCCACGCTCACCCATGGTACCTTCAGGCAGCACCGCCACTTCGATCCGAACACCCGCAGCCTGACCGTGACTCAGGGCAGCGCGGATGGCAAGGGCCCCCAGTTGAAACAGCAAACGTTTTTCACTGAACAGGGGCAGCCCCAATCCTTCACAGCCTGGTCAGTTGTCGGTAACAAGGAAAGCAAGCTCCACGGCGTGACATATGGCGTAGATTCGGCAGGCTTGCTCAGCAACCTGACACTGGATTCGGGGCAAACGTCCAGCTACGAGTACGACCGCTTTGGCCGACTGACCAAGCAGGACAACAACGGCATTGTGATTCGCAACCAGTATCCAGCAAACAGCCTGACTGAGGTGGCAACCACCGCCAGCATTGAAGGTGGCGACGACCGGGTCGCGGCGATCAGTCTCGGTAGTCAGACTATCGATGGGCTGGGGCGGGTCAAGACGCGCACGGTCAATGATGTAGCCAGCACTTACAGCTATCAGGGCGCCGCTCACTGGGGTAAAACCAGTGAGGTTGCAGGGCCCGCTGTGATGGCAGGCTACACATCCGGATGGGATGCAGACACCCTTGCATACACCGAAACCTGCCCGGTGCGCGACACCCTGGCCGGTGACGCGAGCGAACGTGCGACGACCGTGACTCACTTCAGTCGTCGGGGGCGGGCACTCAGTGTCACCGATGTGCTTGGTTACATTACGGCCTATAGCTATGACGTTTACGGGCGCGTGAGCAAACTGTCCAACGCCGGCTGCGAAACATCGTTCACTTATGGCGACAATGGTCTGCTGCTCAAGGAAGTGGTCGACGAGCCCGCGTCGGACTATTGCGTGACGGTAACCTATGCCTATGACGTGATGGGCAACGAGCTGTCCCGCACCTTTGAATGCCCCGGCATGGCAACCCACACGCTGAGCCGGACGCTCCTGGCGGATGGGCGGTTGAGCAAGAGCGTGTTGACAGTGGGTAGCGCGGAACACTCCAGCGACGAGTACAGCTACGACGCGCAAGGCCGCCTGATCGCGTGGAGTGCTTCGAACAAGCACTACGAGTACGCTACGTCGCCGGTGAACAGACAGACCTTCAGCTACGACGTCCTTGGTAATGTTGTGACAACGCAGCCAAAGGCAGGACCTGACGGTGCTGGTTACGCCTGGGGGTATTTGATGACTCGGGAGTACAGCGCAGACAAGCCCGGGCTGCTAATCAAACATGACAGCCAGGCGGTGGCCAGTGACGGGCAAGGGCGTTGGACTAAAACCGTTCACTCGATCAGCTATCACCCCAATGGCCAATTGAACCGAAGTTACCGAAGCGCGCAGTACACGGGCGACAGGTATCACGATTATGCTTACGACGATGTTGGTCGTTTGCGCGGGGTTTTCGAGGCCGGTGGCAACCAGTCCCCGCTTGGTTATCAGTTCCACTATCGCGGCGGCAAGATCTACGCACGCACTCAACGCACGGCCAACCCGCACCAATGGAAAAGTGTGACCCGCCGTGACCTGGTGCTGCTCAACGACAGCCCGAGCTGCCTTCTGCAGGAGGTTCGCGATAACGGCAAGCGGGTGACCAGTAGTTTCGTGTTGCGCGATGCCGCAGGTACGGTGTTTGCCACTATCAGGAGCAAAGGCAACATCGAGTATCACGGCTACTCCCCGTATGGCTATCGCCGGTTTGATGAGAACGCCAGTCATTGGCTAGGTTTCAAGGGCGAAGCCGTACTGCCCAATGGCACTTACTACCTGGGCAGCAGGCGGGTCTACGACCCGTTCTACATGTCGTTCCAGAGCCCGGACAGCTGGAGCCCGTTTGGTGCCGGCGGCCCGGCAGCCTACGCCTACTGCGCGGGGGATCCAGTGAACTATCACGACCCGAGTGGTCACCAGATGGTGGCGCAGTATCAGCGTCAGGAAGCGATTGCGGCGATGTATACCAAGGAGTTTCGCATCGGTATGGCGGTGGCTGGGGTGGTGATGGCGCCGTTCACAGGGGGCGCATCCTTGCAGACGACCCTGGCGGTTACTGGGCTTACGATGGTAGCGGCGGGCTTTGACATTGCTTCGATTGTGTTGGAAGACAGCGATCCCGAGTTGGCGCGAGTATTTGGTTATGTCGCATTCGGGACCGGTTTTGCCAGTATGGGGGTTGGCGTAAGGGGGGCATTACGTACGTCTGGACGATTGCCGGGCAGTTCTTTGCGCCAGGCGATGCGCTCCCCTGTGACAAAAGAAGTAAGTCGCATGCATCCAACGGTCACTGCATCGCATACTGTGTTCGGAAAATCCATGAATTCGCCCTACTCACTTTGGTCGTCGGGTCAGAACTCGAAGCGTCTTGTGATCAATGCGCACGGAACGCCCGTTAAAGGCTATAGTGACGCCGTTACGGGTCAACCAGTGCCTGGCTATTTTAAAACGAATGTTGCGAAAAAAATTGGGTTTTATGCAGACGAGGGATTTAAGGTCAGTATGAAGGGGCACAACTATGCCGAGCTTATTGGTGGTGGTTATATTCCAAGTAACTATTATGAGCCTGGGCAGGTTCCCAATTATTTCCTCACGCATTTCTCAACTGCTGACACAATCAAGGAGGTCAGTGGTTTCGCCAGTATTCCGGGATTCGATGTGTCCCGTAGTTTTGGGCAGGTAGCCATGCAGGCTGGAGTGGATTATGTGGTGATTGAACCGGGCTCGGTTATTACCCTTGAACAATTGTTGAATAATCTTGCGTCTAATGGATTTACCTATGAAGTCGTTGATGGTTTGTTTTGTAGGGGCACGTTGGATGCGACAATGAACAGCTTTATGAAAAGTGGAATGCACAACTTTTTCAAAGGTTGGGAGTGGTGGGTTGGCGCTCGCAGGTTCACTTAACGGTTATCGCTTTTCATACGAAAGCGAATGAATATAGCAATGCAACTGCAGTCTACTGAGTAGTTTTCCGTTCAGACTGTCAGCCTTTCGTGAGCGGACCGATAGCAGCCTGTCATCAGACAGGCTGCTATTTTGTCTTGCGGATCTGCGGGAGCACCGGACCTTGTTTGACCTGATCCAAGAGGCGGACCTACTCCCATCCCACCATCCCCGTTTCTGACCTTGGCGACGATGCTTGAAATCGATAGCGCTGATCGTCTGGTTTGAGCTGGGTATGGCTCACACCATGGCACCTGGAGCATAGGCGTGGGCCTGTCTCGCGGTCCCTACTTCCATAGCGAACAATCGCGGCGCAACCCCGCTGCGTAAGGAAAATTGACGCCATAAAAGATATGGCGCAACCCCAAAAATTCGCCTTGCAAAGTCGCCACCTTGCACCTTTAATTGTTACTGAATGTGAATGTCTCACGGCGTTAGTTATGGGGCTCATGCCGTTTAAGAATATCTATTCTGCTTCTACTTGATGCTTTACTGATCTGCCACCAGATAACAACATCACAGGACGAAGAAATGAAAGAGCATTTGGTGGCTACTGTCCGAAAATACGTATCGCCAGCAATGCGTTATGAGATTAGAACAGCGTTGAACAAATTACGCGACCTGCTGGGCCGTGCGTGTTTCTGGCGCTGGGAGGTTGCCCGGTTCCGGTTGCAGCAGGAAAGCCCGTTCGAAGTGCTTTACGTCGGCAGAAAGGAGTACCGGGATGTGGCCAAGGTGCTCATCGGCGGCAAGTCGTTGAGGGATTCACCGGTGCCGCAAGACACAGCGGCGCCCGCCGGGTCGAGTCATGTGGTGGTGGTCAGTGAGATGCCGACCGCCGGGGCGTTGAGTGTTCCTCATTACTTGAGTGCTGTGGTCCCGCTACTTGGGCGCTCGCTGGAAGAGATTACGGCGCGCTACGACAGCGAATTGCGCCGCAGTATACGCAAGAACCGGCCGCTGTACTGGATGAAGCAGGCGCTCACGGATGAAGAGATTGCCATGGCCGACAAGGAGCTGCTGCGTGCTTATGCCACGGCAAGGCAGGGCGACCATGCTGCACAGTTCTCTACCGAGACGGTGTTTCGCCTGGCTAAAACCGTCGGTCGGCTCGACTTGATCATGCAGGGCGATGAGGTGGTGGGATGCCATCTGGGCTGTGAAATTACCCGGGGCAATAAACGCTACTGGAGTACGTTGCGTTTTGGTTATTGCGAAGCGGTTTTTTCCGACGCCAAGAAACTCAGGGAAGCCAACTCAATCAATACTTACATGGCACTTGAGTGGGCCGTAGAGAATGGCTTTGATTATTACGACATCGGTCTTTGCCTGGCGCGGCCAGACGATGGGTTGTTGAAGTGGAAACGGCGCCGTGGCGGTGATATCGATTCTTTGGGCAATCACGCTTATATGTTTGTGCGCTTGCCAAAGACCGGCACGGCGAAGTTTCTCTGGGACACGCCACTGTTTGCTGTCGAAGGCGACAAGTTGACGCTGCACCTGGGTTTGCCAGACGGGCCGAGCGATGACGAAGTCGCTGATCGTTATCATGAGATGGTGTTTGGCGGCCTGCACAAGATTTATCTTTATGGTGCCAAAAGTTCGGGCGAACTGTTTGTCGAAACCTTGCGTAGTCGCTACGCCAATGTACAGTCCCCACCTTTAATGGAAAGGATTCCTTCCAACTGAAAAGTGTTCAGGGTTGAGAAAGTCGCAGGGTGTTACGCCTGGCTATTATCGTACCCTGGAGGGAGTGCCCTTCATGGAAAGCAATTTCTCGAATTTCAGCACATTAGTTGCTGAGAGACAGAAACGAGTTTCACTTTCCGCCTATAAGTTCATGGCAAGGAAATGGATTGCAGGTAAAGCAGACATCAACTTGAAACAGGTTGCGGCGAAAAGCTGGGATATTGCTCCGGGTGAGACAACGGTTTCACCTCCGGCTTTTTTCCTGCCCAATCAGCTGGAGCGGGTCAGCGCCTGGGAGGCGCGTTTTTTTCCTTTCGAGCATCCTGCCCGTACCATGCACGGGGGCCTGAGCCTGGACCTTGGCCCGACACGTGGCCACTTGATCAAGGACGTCTGCCTGATCGATGGCGCCCTGTACAAGGGCAACGCCAGCCTGTGGTTGTCGCTCAACCCCAAGACCTTTCCACGCATCGTCATCGACACCGAGATCCAGCGTGGGGCCGCCTATTGCACGCAGAATGGCAACACCTGGTTTGGTACCTGGTTGATGGAAGACTGCGTGACTTACGCACTTGCCTGCAATGAAGGCGTGCCAGTGACCACCGCACCATCCGCCAGGTATCCGCTGTTTACCCAGGCACCCGCCTACGAGCACTGGCTTGGCATGCAGCCGCTGCGCTTACGCAGTGCGTATTTTCGTGAGCTGGTGCTGTTCGACGATCTGAGCAATAACCGCAGCCGGCATTTACGCTACCGGGCGATGGGCGAGAAGTTGCTGTCGCACGTAAGCTATGCCTCGCACCCAGGCGTATTCATTCTGCGCGGGGGCGCCGGTGACTTGCGTTTGTTGCGCAATGAACTGGAACTCGCCGAGCACCTGCACAAAACCCGTGGCTTTCGCATCCTTGACCCTTTGAAGTCTGATGTCCCTACCATCGTCGCCACCTGTGCGGGCGCGAGGACGGTGATAGGCGTCGAGGGCAGCCAGCTGGTTCATGGCGTCAATGTGCTGCAGTCGGGAGGCTCGTTGCTGGTACTGCAGCCTCCGAACCGTTTCGTCAGCTACTACAAATTCCTTACTGATCGAGATCATCAGCATTTTGGTTTTGTGGTTGGAACGCCAGAAGGTGATGGTTTCACCATCGATATTGAAGAGGTTGAACGTACGCTGGACCTACTTCCAGCCTGACGACGTCCTGTTTTAGCCTACCTTCTGCACCGTCGAAAGTTGCTCCCCAGTCAGCACGCAGCCATCGCTGCGTGTTCGACGCATGTCTGAACTTCCAATAAAAAAGCTCTGGTTACGAAGCAGAAATATTCGTATTTAACTTCTCACCGATGAAACACTTCCTGTCTCGTTTTGGCACCAAATTCGTGCTGGCGGCGGTTACCTGTCGCCTTTCTCAAGCGATTTTCGAGATGATTTCGGATGATTTTTTTCACCGTCAATAGACTGGATTACACCCTGGCTGACCGCAGAATGGCGGGCTAGAGCGATCAGCCAAAAGGGGCTGATACTGAATAAAATCGCTGACGGAATTCTGACGCGATCCGCCGCTTCCCATTGAGATTTATTATGGTGTCGGATCGTTGACGTAATGTCATTGTGCTCATAAGCTCAATTCAACAACGTAAGAATCTTCCGCCCGCCGCATCAAGTTTGTTCTTTTCTTTACCAGGCTTTCTGGAGGGGATTATGCGCTCGACACTGTTGATCAAGTCGATTTTTCTGCTGGTGCTCATGAGCGGGGCGGCGGGGGCCGCCGATTCTTTTGTTAATAAAACAAGTGTCGTGCCGATTGGCACGGCGGGCTGGCTTTTCGGCTTTGCAGTGATTGGTTTTATTGCTGTCGCCAACCGACGAAAAGTGTAAGCGAAGTTAGTAAGTATCACGGTAAGTGTGGGTGTATTGATGTCGCGTCGCCAGCTTCGGCAGCAGCTTGTTAATTCGCAAGCCATTGCTATATTCCATGGGTCGGCCGCCATCGGGCAGCGCTGATCAAGGGACGCGGTATCGGGCTTCGCCAACACCGAAGCCATCGCAGCGGGTTTCAGGGTCTGAAGCCTAGGGCTGCGAACAGAGCGAGAGCTTGTGTGCTGTTCTCATATAGTGCTCATGGCCGCATGGCCGGAGGGATCCTCATGTCACGTCTGATGTCGTCTGTGCTCTGCGTGCTAGTGGTCTGGTCTGGTGCTGGCAACGCTATCGAAAAAAAACCTTACCTGCTCAATCCCGGCGACGTGGTGTCTATCTCCGTCTGGGGAGATGAAAAACTGCAAGGGGACGTCAGCGTGCTTCCCGATGGCAGTATCACCTTCCCTTTGGTAGGGCGCGTTGAGGTTGAAGGGCTTGATACCGCTGCCGTCGAAAAAACAGTCGCTGCCAAGCTCAAAGATTACCTCTCCGATCCGACCGTCAGTGTCGTGGTCAAAAACGCTGCCGGTAATCTCCTCTATGTGGAAGGCAAGGTGCTCAAGCCAGGGCCGGTGCAGATGGCCGGCCCGACGGCGGTATTGCAGGCACTGAGCATGTCTGGCGGCCTTGACAAGTTTGCGGACAGAAGCGCCATCAAGGTGGTCCGTAACCAAAAAATATTGCCCGTGAACTATAAAGACTTGATGGACGGTGATCTGTCTACCAATATCCAGCTCCAGGCCGGCGATACGCTGGTCGTACCTTAAACTTGCCTGACCTAATAAGAATTCTAGTGCCTCTACTGCGAATAACTGGCGTTGCCACAGCATTCCTGATCCTGCCGTTTCCGGGCATGGTCCAAGCATCCACCTGGCAGTCTTCGGTAGCACTGCCCGCAACCGTCGAGTATGACAGCAACCCGTTGTTGTTGACGTCTGGGGAGGAGGGTGTGACGCGTACCATTATCGCCCCTGACTACAGCCTCGTCGGCACCTTCGACCGCGACCAGTTGCGTTTGGGTCTCGGGCTGCGGGTGCAGCGCTCGTCTGACACCGATATCGTCGACGACCGTGAAGACCCCAACGTGATTCTGGGCTGGCAGCGTGAGACCGAAACCGGCGGTTATGGTCTTTCAGCGCAATACAATGAAAGTTCGACACTGTCTTCTGCTGTTCAGGATACCGGTGTGGTCACCACCACCGATGGCACGCAGAAGATGTACGTGCTGGCTGGGAACTGGCGCAGAGCCCTGACCGAGCGCAGCACCTTGTCCAACGAAACCAGGTTCTCCAGCGCCACGTACGACATTGATACGCTGACCGGTTATGACGAGCTGTCGAACGATCTGACCTGGACCTATGCCTGGAGCGAACGTACCGATGTGTACACCGGCATTGGTGCCAAGCGCTACGAGCCGGATGATGAAACCCTCGCCAGTGCCTCAAACAGTTACAGCCCGGTAGTCGGGCTGAAGTACCAGTTCTCCGAGCGTCTGCAAGGTGATGTGCATGTGGGCGTCAACGAAGTCTCCGGTGACGGCGGTGGCCGCCGCGGGGAAGGGGGGCTTTCTCTTCTCTACAGGGGGGAGCGGGTCGATGCGAGTATCAACGCAGAACGCAGCACGGTTGCCAGCGCCGAGGGTGGCTTCAGCGAGGTTGATTCGGTGCGTGGTGACTGGAGTTACGCGGTTAGCGAGGTCAGCCGTGTCGGCCTCGATGCTTCCTGGCAAGACAGTAAAGGGCAGACGCCAAACACCTTGCAAACTTACGGTGCCTGGGCCAGTCGAGAACTCTCGCCTTTTTGCGATCTGCGCCTATCGTTGATGTACAAGGAACGCCAGCAAGACGGTTTGTCAGATGCTGTAGGCACGATCATTGGTATGACCCTGACCTATAGATTTCCCGACCTCTGAACTTCGGCAGAGTGGCCTCTATGAAATCTGAATACGAGCTTTCCCTCAACGATTACATAGCCATTATCAAGGACCGGGCCCTGCTGTTGGGGGTGAGCATCGTGGTCATTCTCGCGGTAACCGTGGTCGTAGCGGTTACCGTCCCGCCGATCTATCAATCGACTGGCACCATTCTGGTGGAATCGCAGCAGATTTCCCCGGACCTGGTGTCGGCGAACAACAACAGCTTTGCCGATGAGCGTATCGAAGTCATTCGCCAGCGAGTAATGACCCGCGAGAACTTGTTGCGGATCATCGACAAGTACAACTTGTTTGCCGACAAGGGCGGGCGTTTCACCGAGTTCGACAAGATCGACCTGATGCGCAACTCAATTGTTGTGGCCACGCTCAGTACCTTCATCAAAGGGCGTGGCGAGGCGACGGTGGCGTTCAATGTGTCGTTTGAGCACAAGCGCCCGGAGGTTGCCAAAGAGGTGGCCAACGAACTGGTCACGCTGTTTCTCAATGAGAACATCAAACAGCGCACCGAGCGTGCGAGTGAAACCACCGTGTTCCTGACCCAGGAAGCGAACAAGCTGGGCGCCGAACTGGCCAGCCTGGAAAACCAGTTGGCCGACTTCAAGCAAACCCATGCCAATGCCTTGCCCGAGCATCAGGCGTTGCGCATGGGCATGTTGTCGCGCTCTGAGCTCGAGTTCAGGGAAGTCGACCGCGACTACAAAACTGCACAGGAAGAGCTGCGTTATCTTGAGCTGGAGTTGTCTGCTGCCAATGCCGGCTTGACCACCAAGGCCGAAGGCAGCAGATCCGCTGCTGATCAGCCACAGGACTTGCCCAGCCTCAAGGCCGAGTACACCCGGCTGCTGACCCGCTACACCGACGCGCACCCGGATGTGGTTGCCGTCAAACGCAAGATCCAGGCGCTCGAAGCGTCCGGCGTGCGTGGCGCTCCGGCATCTACGGTCAGCCTGGATGTTGCCCGGGTGCGCACCCGGATCGGCGCTGCACAGGAACGTATTGCTTCACTGGCCGAGCAAAAGCGCGAACTGGTGAAGAAGATGGAAGGTTACGAGGCGGAAATTCTTGAAGCCCCGCAAGTCGAGCGTGGGCTGGTCACCTTGATGCGTGATCACGATAACGCGCGCAAAAAGTACGAAGAAATCCGTGCCAAAGAAATGGGCGCGAAAATTACCGAAAGCCTGGAGCAAGAGAACAAAGCAGAGCGCTTTGTCTTGCTTGAGCCCCCGATGATGCCGGAGAAACCGGAGAAACCGAACCGCAAGAAAATTGCTGCACTGGGCCTGGTGCTGGCACCGGCCGGTGGGGCAGCACTGGTCATGCTCCTGGAAATGTTGAATCAGCGCGTACGTGGTGTGGGGGCCCTGGAGAGCGTGGTGGGTCGGCGCGTGCTGGTGGCTATTCCTTATATTCCCACGCAGGCGGACCTGGCTCAGCGCAAGAAGTGGCGAAAGCTGCTGCTCCTCGCCGGGCTGGTACTGATGGCTATTCTGTTGGTGCTGGTGCACGTGTTCTACATGCCTTTGGATCTTCTGCTATTTAAAGCTATGGCCAGATTTGAATAGGGAAAGCAGAGATGGACAGGATCACCTCGGTTTTTGGTAAAAATATTCATCAGGTCACCCCGGATGCCTCGCCGGCAGCGGATGTCTCGCCGCCTTCCGAGCAACCGGAAGTGCCCGGTCAGTTCGATTATGTGCAAACCAGGGTTGTGCCGTTGCGCGCAGAACATCTGGAGCGCAACCGGATTGTCGCTTACAACAAGAACTCGAACCTGAGTTCGTCGTTCGACCTGCTGCGCACGCAGGTACTGCAGACAATGGAAGAGAATGGCTGGCGAACGCTCGCTATCACCTCGCCAACACCGGAAGCGGGCAAGACGGTATTGGCCATCAACCTGGCAATGAGTATTGCCCATCACACCACCAAGACGGCATTGCTTGTCGATTTTGACTTACGCCGCCCCAGGGTCGGGGCAAGCCTGGGGCTGTCGATGGAAAAGTCGCTCAATGAGCTGCTGTCCAACAAGGCCGGGCTGGAAGAGGTGATGGTCAACCCGACATTGCCACGCTTTGTGGTGCTGCCGACACGCGAACCCATTCCACTCTCCACCGAGTTGCTGTCATCACCCAAGGTCAGCAACCTGATTGGCGAGCTGCGCGATCGCTACGATTCGCGTATCTGCATTTTCGATTTACCGCCCTTGTTGAGCTCCGACGACGCGATTACCTTGCTGCCCAAGTTCGACTGTGTGCTGCTGGTGGTGGCTAACGGTTCGAACAACAAGAAAGAGATCGAAGACTGCATGTACCATCTGGCGACGGCCAATCTGATCGGTACGGTGTTGAACAAGGCGGGTCCGCAACCGCGCTCTTACTATTAGGTAGGGGTAGGTAAAAAGCTAAAACCAGCTTGCCCGCTACCTGGTAGGAGCGGGCCTTGTCCCGCGATCGGGCGCGTGGCGGCCGCAAATCCTGAGTTTGCGGTATCTCTGTTATACCGTGTCGATTGGTTTTACTGCCGCTTTGCGGCAGATCGCGGGACAAGGCCCGCTCCTACCGGGTGATTGCTAGTGCCAGGGATACAGCTGTTCCCAGTGCCAGGCGTGGCTGACGATTTCTTCGAGTGAGGCATGTTGCGGCTGCCAGCCCAGCACCGCCCGGGCCTTGCTGGCATCAGCCACCAGCCGCGGCGGGTCGCCGGCGCGGCGCGGCGCTTCGCGGGTGAGGATCTGGCGACCGGTCACGGCGCAGGCGGCATCGATCACTTGCTGCACCGAAAATCCCTGGCCATTGCCAAGGTTGAACGCCGTGCTTGCACCGCCCGCCAGCAGGTAGTCGACGGCCAGTGAGTGGGCTGACACCAGGTCACTGACGTGGACATAGTCACGAATACAGGTGCCGTCGGGTGTGCTGTAATCACGACCAAAGACTGTGACTGCGTCTCGGCGGCCGGCAGCAGCCTGGAGGATCAACGGAAGCAGATGGGTTTCCGGTTCATGGCATTCGCCCAGCTGCCCGTCAGGATCAGCGCCCGCCGCGTTGAAGTAGCGCAGGCACACCGACTTCAGCCCGTAGGCATGGTCGAAGTCCTCAAGTATCTGCTCCACCATCCACTTGCTGCGCCCATAAGGATTGATCGACGCCTTGGGGTGTTCTTCATCGATAGGCACATACTGTGGATCGCCATAGACGGCTGCGCTCGAGGAGAATATCAGTGTGTTGATCGCGGCGCGAACCATGGCCTGTAGCAATGTCAGGGTCGCTGCCACATTATTCTGGTAGTACTTGCCAGGGTCGGTGACAGACTCGCTGACCTGGATGAACGAGGCGAAGTGGAACACCGCATCAAAGTGATATTCGGCGAACAGGGCATCCAGGGCGTGGGCATCAGCGATGTCCAGTTCGACCCATTTGATGCCAGGCCCGGCGGGGGAAGTGTCTGCAACTACTATGTCGTGGCCAGCACCGAGCAGGTGCTTGACCATGTGCGAACCGATATAGCCTGCGCCGCCGACAACCAAAAACTCCATCCGAACCTCCTGGCATCTGTTGGTGTGCAAACGGTGCAGTCTGCTTTGACTGTAGAAGGCGAAATGGCCTATTTCAAGAACAGCCAGTTGGACATTTGCTTGCCATCGAAGGTGATCAGGTAACGCCCGTCCTGGTAGGTCGCCGCCAGCGCTTTCATCGGCGCCCGCGCCTGGTAGCTGTACAGTTTCAAGCCCGCAGGTGCCTTGATGCTCAAGGTGCCTTCGAGGGGTTCGACATTGAAAGGCGTCATGTCATCGGCTTTCGGCACCGCCCGGGTGCCCAGCGATATCAGCAGCTCCCGTGATTGGCTGAACGGCTTGGCATCAAGGCTTTGCACCACGACACTGGCGTAGGCGGTTTTCACCTGAAGCTGAATGTCGGCCAGGTTGATCGATTTGCCGCCGAGCCAGCCGGTCGCGGCTTGGGTCAGCGGCGTGTCGATGGTGTACAGGCCTTGCTGCCAGTTGCGCTTGAGTTCACCGGTGTCGCTGGTGGACTCGCTGGCGCCGACGTCCAGCAGCGACTGGCCAGGGTCATGCAGCACCTGCGCTTGTGGGGCGACGGTGCCTGGCTGTAGCCAGGGCAGTTCGGCTGTTTCGGGCAGGGCGATCTGCAACTTGCCTTTCTCGATGGCAGTACGCAGCAGCACCGAGTTGTTCGGGGTGATCGGTTGATTGAACAGGGTGTCTGGCGTCGGCGCGAAGACATAACGGGTCGTGGCTTCGTGGACATCGGCCCGACGGTACAGCAGGGCCGCAGCGGGGAGGGTGGCGATCATCGCCGGGTCGTTGTAGGCGTTCCAGTTGCCCGTCCTGATCCAGCCGGCATCGAAGGCTTGCTGGCTGTAGGCATACTGCATCAGCGCATCCCAGCCCTGGTGACTGGCGGTACCGGCAATATACAGCGGCAGAGAATGGCGCTCGGGGGTGGGGAAGGGTTCGGTGTTCCATTCGGTGACCGTCAGCGGCTTTCCCACGACCTGGCCCGCAGCGAGCCAGTTGATCATACCCTCGCTGGTCAACGGGTTCTTCTCGAGCTGTCCGGGGCCACCGTAGCTGTGTGCGTCTACCACGTCGCCTGCGGTGAGCGCCGGCAAGGCAGCCAGACCATTACCGCCCCAGGTGCTGGTGGTGGCGATGGGGACCTTTACACCGATACTGCGCAGGTGCTCGATCATGTCGACGTTGAAGCGTCGTTCCAGGTCGTTGAGAAACAGCTTCGAGGGGCCATACTCCCAGGCGCGCCAGGTTTGTCCGGCCGACAAGTTGTGGCGGTTGGCAAAGGCCCTGGCCTCACCCATGTAAAGCTCACTGTGCTTGGGTACATCCTTGTCCGGCAACAGGATATTGCCAAAGTGCTGGGTGATGTCGTTCTCGTTGGTGATCAATACCGCGGCTATTGCCGGATCGTCTTTATAGGCAAGGCCGGTGAAGGCGTTTACATGGGTCAGGTAATCCTCGGCAAAGCGCTTCATCGCTTGCTGGAGTGTGATGTTCACGTAGGCGTAGCCTTTGAGGCCGGCTCTACCCTGGTCTTGTGGCAATTCCTGGAACGCATAGATGTTGTCGTTGGCGGTGAGGGCGCGTTCCACGTGCATATCGAGCCAGACATAAATGCCTTCGTCTTTGAGGCACTTGATCCACCAGTCGATTTTCTTCAGCGCGGCTGCGCTCAACTGCTGGGTATCCTCAATGGCGTCCGCCTGGCCAAACATGTTCGGGCTGACCCATGGCGAGTCATGGTGATGCAGGCGCACGAGATTGAAGCCCAGTGCCGACAGGCGTTTGGCCTGTTGCTTGATATCAAGGTCCGAGGTGTTGAAGATCGCATAGGCCGACACGTTGGTGCCCCAGAAGCGCGCCGGGGTGTTATCGGCAAACAGCAGTTGTTCGCCGGCGGCTTTGACGAAGCCGCGCTTACCGGCCGGTTTCTCCGAGGCATTGAGAAAAGACAGATCGACCGGTGAGGTTCGCCAGTCGAGCTGGCCGTCTGGCCATGTGGCAGGGTCTGCCAGGCCGAACCGTTCACTCGGGGTCTGGCCCAGGGCAATGTCACCGCTGAGGTTCAACACTGCTTTGACTTGTTGACGACCGGCGGGGATCGAGCCCTTGTAGAAGAACGCACGCACTTGCGCACTGTTGCCCTGCTCGAAATACACCTTCGCCAACGGCGGTTCGAAGCGCATCTCCAGGCGCCGGCCCTGGCTTTTCCCCCAGGACCAGCCGCGATTGTCGGGTAGCAACACAGGGTCACCCATTTCCCCTGCGATCAGCTCCGGGTCGAACTGGAAAACCATGCCGCCGCCCTCAACCTTGGACTTCTGGCTGTGGGCATTGAGCTCGAAAGTCCAGGTCAATGTCTGCGATGACTGTTTAAGGATATCGGCCTGCAGATCGAATTCCAGGCTCTTGTTGCTGGCCGACAATGTATAGCTGTAAGGCGCATTGACCTTGAACTCAGTGGGAAAACCGGTCCAGCCCCAATCAGCAGCCCAGAAGTCGAATCTGGAAGTCATCGCCGGACCACCGCCGCGGGTCAGGACCGGAAGGCCATTTTGCTCTTCTACGCTGACGGTCCAGTCGCTTGCCCCGCTAATCAACGGCAAGATGGCCAGGCAAACGCATGCCGAAACCCGCATGAAAGGGCGCAAAGCACGTGAGGTCATCGACATTACCTGGGTTGAAGGCCGGCACGGAGAAGGTTTTCGGTCTGGGTGTACCTGAGCCTGCGGATCATCTGGACATAGGCCGCGCCCACGCCGGCGACCGACCAATACACCACGGGAATCACGGTGATGCTGCTGACGGTAAAAATGATCACCAGGATCCCGGCCAGCGTTGCCAGCAGCGCCCGTCCGAGCTGTCGCTGTTCATCGTCCCTGTCGGGAAATGTGCGCATGGCCTTGCGAATCCCCAGCAACACGCTGGCAAAGAAAGCGACGAACAGCGCCAGCCCGATCAGGCCTGTGCGTAACGCCAGGCTGACGTAGGTATTGACGATGTCAATGATGCCCTGGCCTTGAATCATCGATAGCATTTCAGGGGTGTTGCGATAGTCGAATGAGCCGAACAAGGGGTTGCGCTGGATCACGATCCACGAATTGTCGAGCAGGCGTTGGCGGTAGGTGATGTTCTCTTTTTCCAGGTTGCCAACGAAGGGCAGCAGGTCGAGTACCTTTTCCCCTCCGGGGGCCAGGGTCAGCAAGGGGATGGCCAGCACCCCCGCGAGGGCAAGCAGGGTCAGGCGCTTGACCGCGCCCCTGCCGGTCGCGATGAACGCCGCAACGATGATCACGGCACCGATCCACGGGCCACGCGACAGCGGCGCGATCAGCCCGGCAAACAGGAGCAGGGCGCCGAGATAACGCTGCCAGCGACTGCGTACATAGCCCTGGACGAAGAGGAAAAAGCCGATCGCCACACTGATAACGTAACCCAGGGCAATGGCCTGGCCGGTTGTGGCGCTGGCGCGCAATGAGTTGCCACGGCTCAGGTAGTTGGACATGCCCCACTGCACACCCATGGCGTCGGTCAGGGCGTTGTACAGCAACCAGTGGCGGCTGAACTCGGCGACGCCGATGATCGCCAGGACAAAAGCGGCGAGCACGAACGCCAGCAGGGCATCCTTGAAATCACTCAGATCCTTCAGCGTCCGGCTGGCGACGTAATAGGGAAGGAACACGTCGACATAGAGGTAGAGCGTCTGGCGCAAGGTATCGGTGAGGGTGGTCTCGCGCAGGTACAGCAGGTTCATCAATACCAGGCCGGCAGCCAGCAGCTTGTCGGACCAGGTGCGGCCGAAGGCCAGGGTATCGCTCTGTTTGCTCAGGTACAGCGCAGCAGGTAGCAGCACACTAAGCGTGAGCAGGCGAAGGTGGTTGAGCTCGAACAGGTAATTGATCACCCCGAAGCCGGGAATCTGCACCGACGCCGGCGGTATAGCGAAAAGCAGCAGGAAGAACAATGCCATAGGGTTGTGTTCGCGTCGTCCTGCGAGCGTCAGCATGATCGTCATGGCTGCGGCGTACAGCCAGAAACTGTGGGAGAAAAAGGCCAGAAGGGTCACGGCGAACCACAGGTTACGTCGCCGCTTGAAGTCGCGGTACGGAATCAGGTCTGTTGCAGGCCGGCGGGCAAGGATGAAAACGATGCTGGCCAGAAACAGAATGACGATAAGCGCACGAAAATGTTCAGGCATTGGCGATGGGCACCTGTCCCTTGGTGGATGACGGCTAGCATCATGGCTAATTGAAACTATAGTGACTTCTAGCCATTCAGTCAGAGATTGATGTCATGCCGTCGATTGATGTGTCAGCACCGGTGAGCCTCAAGCGACGCGCAATCTGGGCGGGGGCCTGGAACGTACTGTCACTGGTGCTATCGCAAGTCCTGCGCTTGGGCGGCAACTTGATCATTGCCCGCTTGCTGGTCCCGGAAATGTTCGGTGTGATGGTCATCGCCACCACGGTTTCCGTACTCCTTCACCTGCTATCGGATGTCGGTTTACGCCAGAACATTATCCAGAGCCGACGCGGCGACGATCCGCTGTTTCTCAATACCGCCTGGACGGTGCAGATCATCCGCGGCTTTGTGCTGTTCTCACTGACCCTGCTGCTGGCCGTAGCTTCCTGGCTTGCCCAGCTCGCCAATCTGTGGCCTGAGGGCTCCACCTATGCCGCACCGGAGCTGCCGTTGGTGCTGGCGATCACCGGCGTATCGGCAATCATCTTCGGCTTCCAATCGACAAAGATAGATGTCGCGGTGCGAACTTTCCAACAGAAGCGCGTGGTGCTGATCGATCTGACATCGCAGGTCGTCGGATTGGTGGTGATGTTGCTGATCGGCTATTTCACCCGCTCGATCTGGTCGCTGGTGATCGCCAGCGTGTTGGCGTCCTTGGCCAGCACTGTCCTTGGCCATGTGGCGCTGCAGGGGCCGCGTAACCGCCTGCAGTGGGATCGCTCGGCACTGACCGAGCTGGTCAATTTCGGGCGCTGGATCCTGGTGTCGTCGGTTGTCGGCGTGCTGGCCATGTATGGCGACCGCATCTGGTTCGGTGCCAGCATGACCGCGGCGCAGTTGGGCGTGTACTCGATTGCTGTGCTGATTCTCGGTTCGATCCAGACCGGCCTGATGAAGCTGTTCGGCGCTGTGGCCCTGCCGGCCTTCAGCGAAGCCGCCAGAGAGGGCGACAGTGAACGCCTGAAGGCGCTGTACATGCGCTTCAAGTTGCTGGTTGACCTGGTCTCGCTGTTTGCCTGCGGTGCGCTGTTGACCGCAAGTCCGATGCTCATTGGCTGGATGTACGATGAGCGGTATGCCGAGGCAGGCACTATCCTTGCGATATTGTCGCTGTCGTTCCTGGTGTTGCGCTACACCCTGGCGCACCAGGTCTGGCTTGCCATGGGACTGACGAAATACCAGGCGATCGACAACATTATTCGCCTCGTCTCGCTATGGGGACTGCTACCGTTATTGTTAGCCATTGGTGGCGTGAACTATGCGATCTGGGGGGTGGCCCTGCATACGTTCCCGACGCTGGTGTTGATTGTCTACGTCAATCGCAAGCTAGGTATTTTCGACCTCAAGCGCGAGCTTGCGGTGCTCCCGATTGTAGCCGTGGGGGCGTTGTGTGGAGTGCTGGCAACGAGCTTTTTCAACTGGCTGTAAGGCGTACCCGGTTACTTCTCTAAAAACGACAAATGGTATAGGTCTTGGGATCATGGGGAAGCTTCAGTTTTGTACTCCGCTATTAGATCGCAGGGGCTTTCTGGGCAGTTGTGTGGTGCTGGGCGTTGGCGGGGCGGTGTTCGGCTTCTCTGCAGGCGTTACTCGCAAGCCTGCCGAGAAGACCGGGTTTGTCGTGATCAACGGTTGGGTGTTGCCCTCTGAGTACTTCCGGAACGCGCAGGCATGATCAAGGACTATCAAACGCAAAAAGCGCTGGGTGACGCTTATGACTTTGCCATCATCGGTGCAGGTCCGGCGGGCATCACGCTGGCACTGCAACTGGCCAGGGCCGGTTGGCGCGTAGTACTACTCGAGGGCGGCGGGCACGAGTTCTCACCTCGCTCCCAAGCATTTTATGCGTGTACTTCGACGGGCCTGGAGATGTACGCCGAGGAAACGCGCTTGCGCTATCTAGGCGGCACCTCCAATCACTGGGCAGGCCGCTGCCGTCCTTTCGAAGTCTCTGATTTCGCCGTCTCGCCACCTGGTGACTTACCCGGTTGGCCAATCCCTTATGCAGAAATCGAGCGCTATCTGCCCGCGGCGATGGATATCGTCGATCTTCCGCAAGGGGCAAGCTTTCAGGCGCGAAACAGCGGTTTGCAGGGGGGCGAGTTCGATGCTGACCGCTTCCTGCTCAGCCCGCCGACACGTTTTGCGCAGAAATACGCAACGGCGCTCAACGAGACGCCGGGGCTTGATGTCTTTATCAATTGCAACTGTGTCGATCTTGAGTTCGACCAGGCATCAGGGCGCCTGGCGGCGGCAGTGGTGTCGGATTACGACCTGCACCGCGAGCGGCTGGTGGCAGGCAATTTCATCCTGGCCACGGGTGCCATCGAGAATGCCCGGCAACTACTCAACAGTGAGTCTTTGCTGGCGGCGGGTATCGTAAACAAGCAAGGTCTGGTGGGCGGGTGTTTCATGGAACACCTGAATATCGACATGGGTACCTTCATATTAAAAGAAGGGCAGGGCACCGAGCCTCGCGAGTATTACACCACCGATGCTTTTATTACCGAGTACCGTTCGGGTAAAGGCAATGTGGCCACTTCGGTGCTGTCGGATGTGCGCACTTACGGCAGAACCGCCGAGGTCAAACACTTTCTTGAAAACCTCGCCTGTGAAATGGGCGTCGCCAGCAAAATTGAATTCATTGCCAAGTTCAGCTGCCCAGGGGACGGCGTGATCAGCACCATGATCGAGCAGTTTCCCAATGTACACAGTCGCATCTCGCTGCTGGACGAGAAAGACCCGCTGGGGGTCGCCAAAGTGAATGTCAATTGGGCGGTAAGCCCTGACGACAGGCACACCATCAAGTGCATCGGCGGTGAGATCGCCAAGCAGTTTGCCGAGATGGGGCTAGGTTTTGTCAAACTCAACGATTTCGTCTACGACACCGCCGTGCCGCTGAAGATCGCCCCGCATGCCCACCATATGGGCACCACGCGGATGGCGGCTTCCGCCGAGTCCGGTGTTGTCGATGCCAACTGCAAGGTGTTCGGTACGGAGAATCTCTATGTTGCCGGCAGCAGTATTTTTGCCAAGGGCGGTGCTTCCAACCCGACCATGCCCCTGCTGCAATTCGCGTTAAGGCTAGCCGACCATCTCAATGAAAAAATGAAGTTGGCTAGCGCCAAGGCTGTTTGAACAAACGGGAAAACACAGCAGGTTTGCGGGGCGAACAATAGCGCGGTTGATTATAGGTAGAGCAATTCGGTCAGCACCAACAAGAACGAGACCGGATTCGACTCAGGGGAAGTCCATATTTGCTCCACTTGCGAGGATGGCAGAATGTTTGGATGGATACGCAACGCAATGACCTATTACGTCAATTCAACCGGGCGTGGCAGCCCGCTCTACAAGAGGCTTTGCAATCCGAATGCCTGCGAGTGGGGCGTCTACTTGAGCCGCTGGGGAAGATTTCATTCGGTCGGCAATCATGTACATATCAGTAGCGGCTGCAATATCACCGACCCGACCCTGGTACGTATTGGCAGCTATGTAGGGCTGTCGGATTGCACCTTGATCGGCCATGACGCGGTGGTTGCCCTGATTGAAGTGCGCTACGGCAAGCATCTGGACTCGGTCGGCTACATCGATATCAAGGACAATTGCTTTATTGGTCATGGCGCCATTGTCATGCCACGCGTGACCATCGGCCCCGACTCGATTGTCGCCGCGGGTGCTGTCGTCACCAAAGATGTTCCACCTGGCATGGTAGTCGGCGGAAATCCGGCAAAGGTTATCTGTAGCACCGAACAGCTGGTTGAACGGATCGAAGAACGCTGCGCTGCCTACCCCTGGATGGACATGGTCAAACAGCGCAATGGCGCCTATGACCCTGAACTGGAGCCAACACTTGTGGCGCATCGGCGACAGTATTTCTTCGGGGACGGTAACAATGGCTAGCAAGCCTGTCGATGTGATGGTGGTCAACTTCAACACTGCCGGCTTGTTGCAGCCGATGTTTGACGCGCTGCGCCAGGCCGATAGCGAAGCGCTTGCCAGTTATCTGGTGGTGGACAACGCCTCGAACGACAACTCGCTGGAATGCCTGTCCAGGGTGTGCCCTGAGGCGTTGTTGCTGAGCAATGAAAAAAACGTCGGCTTTGGGCGTGCCAACAACCAATTGCTTGAGCATCTGCAAGGCAAGTACGCGCTGCTGCTCAATACCGACGCCTTTGTCGCTGCCGACACCCTTGGCAAAACCATCGCGTACATGGACGCCCACCCTGAGTGCGGCGTCCTCGGTGTTCGCCTGGTGGGGCGCGAGGGCGATCTGCAACCCAGCTGCCGCTACTTTCCAACACCGTTGAACGTCTTCGTTGCACGCACCGGGCTGCGGCGCTTTTTTCCGTGGCTGAAAATGGTCGACGAGATGAGCTGGGACCACGGTTCGGTCCGTGAGTGCGACTGGCTGCCAGGCTGCTTCTACCTGGTGCGCCGCGAAGTCCTCGATCAGGTGGGACTGTTCGACCCGCGTTACTTCCTCTATTACGAGGAAGTGGACCATTGTAAACGTGTTAAAGAGGCCGGCTGGAAGGTGGTGTTCTATCCGCATACCACGGTCGTGCACATTGGTGGCGAAAGTTCCAAATCGGTTGCCGAGCTGGAGGCGGCCAGTCGCCAGATATCCAACTATCAGATCGAAAGCGAACTCCTGTATTTCCGCAAGCATCACGGCGTGCCAGGACTGGCCTTGCATATGCTGCTGGTGAGCCTGGGTGATCTGCTGCTGGCGCTCAAGGCGCTGTTGAAAGGACGCGGCTGGGCGGCGATCAGGGCCTGTTGGCAGCATACCCGTGCCACCTGGTCGCTGTTGGTCGCTACCCGCTTTGCCAGCCAACCCACAAGGTAGGTGAATTGATGTTCGAGAACATACGTGCGGACTTGCGTGCATACCGTGGCGACTGGGGCGCCCAGGGGTTCTGGGTGATGCTGGTGTATCGCTTCGGACGCTGGCGCTACGGCGTGCGTCCGGCGTTGCTGCGCAAACTGTGTTCCTTCGTCTACAAAGTGCTGTTCAAGCTGGTGCAGATCGTCACGGGGATCGAGTTGCCGTGTGAGGTGGTGGTCGGCCGCAACTTCGTCATCGACCATTTTGGCGGCATTGTCATCAGCGGCTATGCACAGTTCGGCGATGACTGCCGTATTCGCAACGGCGTAGTAGTCGGCCTGAAGAATGTCGATGAACCCACCGCACCGATAATCGGCAACAACGTTGATATCGGTGCCGGGGCCAAAGTGCTGGGCAATATTCGCATTGGCAACAATGTGATTATTGGCTCCAACGCGGTGGTATTGATCGATGTCCCGGACAATTCACTGGCCGTTGGCGTGCCAGCGACTATAAAGGTGAGAAAGCCCACTGAAGTAATGGAATACACCTGAGTCAGCCAGTTGATCGTCGCGAGTGAGGCCCATGGTGAAAGGCATTGGCGTTGTGGTTATCGGTCGTAACGAAGGCCAGCGGCTTGAACGCTGCCTGGCTTCGCTGGAGGGTAGCGCGGACAAGGTCGTTTACGTCGACTCGGGTTCGGTGGACGGTTCGGTGCAGATGGCGCGGCAGCGCGGCGTCGAGGTGTTGGCGCTGGATATGACACGTCCTTTTACTGCAGCACGTGCGCGCAACGAAGGCTTTGCCCGTTTGCAGCGCCTGTTGCCGACCATGCGTCATGTGCAGTTTGTCGATGGTGATTGCGAGGTCGCCGCTGGCTGGTTGCCCAAGGCGCAAGCGTTTCTGTATGCCCATCCTGCGGTTGCGGTGGTGTGCGGGCGGCGGCGTGAGCGTTTTCCGCAACGTTCGGTTTACAACTTGCTGTGTGATCTGGAGTGGGACACGCCGGTCGGTGAGGCCAAGGCCTGTGGCGGAGATGCGCTGATGCGCGCTGACGCCTTCGCCGCCGTATCCGGGTATCGCGCCAGTCTTATCGCCGGAGAAGAGCCTGAGTTGTGTGTGCGTCTGCGCGCCGCTGGCTGGAAGATCTGGCGTCTGGCCGAGGAAATGACTCTGCACGACGCCGCCATGACCCGTTTTGGCCAGTGGTGGCAGCGCAGCCTGCGTGCCGGCTATGCCTTTGCCGAGGGTGCGTACCTGCATGGCGCCGCTCCGGAACGTCACTGGCTGCGTGAGTCGCGCCGCGCCTGGCTGTGGGGCTTGGGGCTGCCGCTGGCGATTGCTCTTGCCTGTGCGTTGCTGGGCAGCTGGGGGGTGTTGTTGCTGTTGATCTATCCGCTGCAGGCCGTGCGCCTGGCACGCCGCGGTGGCCGGTCGGTGCGCGAAAACTGGCTGCAGGCCGTCTTTCTGGTGCTGGGCAAGTTCCCCGAGATGCTTGGGCAGGTCAGGTTTCTATTGAACAGATTCGGTGCCGGCAAGACGGTATTGATCGAATACAAGTGAGAATTTTATGAGTAATCGATCGATATTCAAAAGCGTCCTCACCTTGCAACCCGGCTATTCATTACGGGCGCTGAACAACAAGTTCAAGTTGCTGGTAGCGATGGCCAGAGAGTGGCCAGCTCTGCGTGCGTTTTCGCAGCGCATGTCCAATGCGCTGGGCAGCGACTGTTTTGACCGGTTGGGCGATGATTGCATTGGCATCGTGCAGTGGCCCTACATCAGCAAGTGCTGGAATGCCCAGGCGCGGCTGGCGGCAGTGGCTTCGCACTATGAAGTGGTCACCCGACAATTTCCGCCGCTGTTGCTGTTGGGGCGTGACGACAGCCTGACCCTGTGTGACCTGTCGAGCTATTCCAGTGGCTGTACCCTGGTCCTCGATCGGCCGATATGGTTCAAGCGTGAAGGCGAGCTGGTACTGAACGTATTTCAAGGCGATCTGCGCGTGGCATCGATCGCCTTTACCTTGAGTCGCACCGAAGAGGGGCTGTGTCTGTTTATCGGCGCAGTCCAGGGCATTCACAAAGGCGTAGACAGCGAAACCTCCCTGACCATCTACCGGGAGCTGACCAAGGACTTTGAGGGGCTGCGCCCCAGAAGTTTTCTGATCGAAGCGCTCAAGTGCGTTGCAAGAACCGTGGGGGCCGCCCGGATCTACGCCGTCGGCGACGACTACCGGCACCACCGGCATCGCTACTTTGGTGTTGAAAAGGCCCAGGACCTGGCCGCTAATTACGATGTCATCTGGCTGGAAAAT
The DNA here is from genome assembly GCF_049310525.1 of Pseudomonas sp. GZD-222. Lineage (NCBI taxonomy): Bacteria > Pseudomonadati > Pseudomonadota > Gammaproteobacteria > Pseudomonadales > Pseudomonadaceae > Pseudomonas > Pseudomonas sp. GZD-222. Next base: position 136,715 of record NZ_JBMOWO010000053.1, on the reverse strand, counting down.
GGTGCAACACCTTCGGCGCGCGAGGACTTTTTCAATATTTCCCCAGGCCCTTCAAAGCGTGCGGCAGAGGACATTGCGCCAAAAAAACGCGCAATGTACCGCCGGCGCCAGGCGTTGCTGGATGACGTTTTTAGCCAGATTGAGGGAGCTCTGGCTGGCACTGAGGGGCAAAGGCAGTTGCAGATGCATCGCCAGCGTCTTGGCGCCGCGCTGGTGCTGCAGGAATTCCACAGCACGCCGACTATCACGCCGTTGACGGCAAGGCTTGCATCGTTAATTCGACGGCTTGCAAGCGAACCGCGGGTGGACCAGCGATTTTTCGCCTACGTGCACAAAGCCGGGTTGTATCCAACCCTGAAAAAGGCCTGGCGGGAGTTGTTGAAGCAGGGGCCTGGCCTGCTGTGGAAAGCACCTGATGGACAGCGTAAGCACCTGCCTCTGGGCAACCCCGGCGTAGCGGCCAGCACGTTGTTCGCCAATGAGGTGGTGTTGATCAGCGAGCTCGACCTGTTGCAACGTCCCAAACCTCGCGTTGCCCAGATACAGCAAGCACTTGAGGGCCTGGGCTACCGATGCCGCACGCTTGACTGGCGCGAGCACAGCGCTTGTCTGAATGCGCTGCAGATGTGTTCGGCGGTGATCTTCCATCGGGTGCCGGCCTTGGCGCAGGTGTTGCTGGTGATCGAGGAGGCAAGTCGACTCAGGGTTACCTCCTATTGGGACGCCGATGAGTTGATCTTCAATCCGCAGGCGTATCGCCAGAGCAATGATCTGAGCGCGTTGAGCGACGACGCCATCTGCAACGTGCTAACCGCCGTGGCGTTGTACCAACAGGCTTTGCTGTCGTGTGACCGGGCCATTGCCTCGACACCCGCCGTGGCGCTGGCAATGACTGAGGCCGGAGCCAAACAGGTTACGCTGGTCGAACAGGCCCAGGATGCCGAAGCCGACAGCAGCCGGTGGAAGCCGCTCAGCCAGCTCTTTCCGGCGCAGGCGAGCCCGCGCGCCAGGCGCGTGTTGTCAGCAAACGTATTCTTTTCACCGAGAAGCTATGGTGGCGCCACGGTCATTGCCGAGCAGATGACGCGACTGATGGCCGACACTGCGCAACTGCAACCGTTCGTGTTCACCTCCTTGCCGGTAACGGACGCCGCGCCCTACGGCCTGGTGAGGTACGAGGTCAACAAGGTGGCGGTCATCGGCATGGGACTACCGGATCTACGCTCCGAATACTTTGAAAATCCCGCGACCATCCCGGTGTTCGAGGCCGTGCTCGCCAGTGTTGCGCCAGACCTTGTGCACTTGCATTCGGTGCAAGGGCTCGGGGCGCAACTGGCGGAAAGTTGCCGCAAGGCCGGCATTCCTTTTGTGGTGACCTTGCATGACACCTGGTGGATCTGTGGCCGTCAGTTCATGATCAACAAGCAGGGGCAGTACTGTGGGCAAACCAGGATTTCCAGCGACGTCTGTGCGAAGTGCGTAGACGATCCCACCCTGAACGATTACCGCCAGCAATGGCTGGCAAACATGCTGAAAAAGGCCGACCTGTTGTTGGCGCCGAGCAAGTTTGCCAGGGACCTGTATGTCGCCAACGGCTTTGATGCCACGCGGATCCGGGTCAACAACAATGGCATCTTCGCGCCTGCGGCCAACTACCGCAAACAACCGGGCAAGCGCCTCAGATTTGGCTATGTCGGCGGCAATGTGTCGATCAAGGGGGTGACCTTGTTGGCCCGTGCCTTTGCCGCGCTAGACCGCTCGGACTATGAGCTCAAGGTCGTGGACAGCCAGCTGCACCTTGGCTTGCGTTCGTTCAAGCGCGACAGCATCAAGATTCCCGGGACCGTCACCTTCATTCCTGGCTATGCCCAGGCCAACATGGACGCGTTCTATTCCGGCATCGATGTACTGCTGTTTCCGACGCAATTGAAAGAAACCTTCGGTTTGTCGGTGCGCGAAGCGCTGGCCCGCGACATCTGGGTGATCAGCACCCAGGGCGGTGGAACGGTTGAAGATATCGTTGATGGCGTCAATGGCACCATCATCCCGCTGAGTACGGATGAAAAGTACTTGCGCCAGGCACTGTCCGACGTGCTGGAGAATCAGCAGCGCTACCTCGAGCATCGCAACCCGTTCAAAGCCAGTATCAAGTTGTGCAGCGACCAGGCCCTGGAACTCCAGGGGATCTATGAAGACGTGCTCAAACAGGCCTCGCTGTCGAGGGCATCGGCATCAGGTCAGCCATCAGTGATTGCCAGCCTGAGGTAGAGGGCCGGTCGCAGTTGAGGCAGGTCTGATCATTCATTACGCGGCATTCATTCGGGCTCCTATGCGCATTGCTTATTTCATCAATCAGTATCCCAAGGTCAGCCATAGCTTCATTCGCCGCGAAATTCTGGCGTTGGAACGCCAGGGCATTGTGATCCAGCGTATTGCCTTGCGTGGTTGGGATGGCGAGCTGCAGGACGCCGAGGATGTTTCTGAGCGGGACAAAACCCGCTATGTACTGCAAGACGGCATCAAGGGGCTGCTAGTGCCGTTGCTGCAGGTGTTGCGCGCTCGGCCACGGCATTTTTTTTCGGCGTTGTGGCTGGCCCTGCGCATGGGCTTGCGTGCCGACCGGCCCTGGCCCTATCACCTGGTGTATTTCGCCGAGGCGTGCCGTGTTGTGCAGTGGTTGCAGGGCTTTGGCGCCGAGCATGTGCATGCGCATTTCGGCACCAATTCAACCGAGGTGGTGATGCTGGCCAACGTACTCGGTGGGCCGGCCTACAGTTTTACCGTGCATGGCCCAGAAGAGTTCGATAAACCACAGTTTTTGTATCTGGGTGAAAAAGTCCGGCGCGCGGCGTTTGTCGCGGCGGTCAGCTCCTACGGGCGCAGCCAGTTGTTTCGCTGGGTGGCGCATCAGCATTGGGCCAAGGTGAAGGTGGTGCATTGCGGCCTGGAACGGGCGTTTCACGAGGTGCCCGCAGTCGCCGCCCCGAGTGTGCCGCGACTGGTGTGCGTGGGGCGTTTGTGTGAGCAGAAGGGCCAACTGCTGTTGCTTGAGGCTGCGCGCCTGCTTGCTGCCCGATCGGTGGCGTTCGAGATCGTCCTGGCGGGCGATGGAGAAATGCGCGCGGATATCGAAGCGCTGATAGTGCGCCATGAGCTGCAGGCACATATACGCATCACCGGCTGGATCAGTAGCGCGCAGGTCCGCGAAGAAATTCTCGCCGCCCGCGCCTTGGTATTGCCGAGCTTCGCCGAGGGTTTGCCGGTGGTCATCATGGAGGCCATGGCCTTGCGCCGTCCGGTGCTGACGACCTATGTGGCCGGTATTCCCGAGCTGGTTCGCCAGGGTGAGAACGGTTGGTTGTTTCCTGCCGGCGCGGTGGAGGAGTTGGCCGCAGCCATGGCGGACTGCCTTGCGCAACCGGTCGACATTTTGCAGCGAATGGGTGAAGCGGCTTATCAGCGCGTGTTGCAACGACACGATATCGATAGTGAAGCGGCCAAGTTGGTCCGCTACTTTAAGGCGACAGCATGACTATTTTGCTGGGTTGGCTGCTCGGAGCAGTCGCGGTACTCACGCTCCTGCCGGTGTTGGTGCTGTTCACGCAAGTGCTGCTGGCCTGCCTGCCGGCGCGATCCGGGCAGCAACCGAACGGAGCGCGGCCGCGCGTGGCGGTGTTGGTGCCTGCGCACAACGAGTCCTCGGTCATTCTTGCAACGCTCGCCAGCATTCGCCCACAGTTGTTGGCGGGTGACCGGTTGCTGGTAGTGGCGGACAACTGCACCGACGACACCGCCGCGCTGGCCCGCTCGGTTGGCGCAGAGGCAGCCGAGCGTCACGATGAACACCTGCGCGGCAAGGGCTATGCCCTGGATTTTGGCGTGCGTCATCTGGCCGGGGATGCCCCCGAGGTGGTGATTATCATCGACGCCGATTGTCAGGTAAGCGAGGGTTCTGTTGACCATCTGGCGCGCAGCTGCGCCAGCAGTGGGCGACCCGTGCAAGCACTGGATTTGATGTGTGCACCGCCAGGCGCGGGGCTGAAAGTCCAGGTTGCCGAGTTCGCCTGGCGGGTGAAGAACCTGGTGCGGCCTCGCGGTTGGGCGCGCCTGGGTTTGCCCTGTCAGTTGATGGGGACGGGCATGGCGATCGCCTGGCGGGATCTGGCGTCGATCGATTTGGCCACCGGGCATCTGGTCGAAGATTTGAAGATGGGCCTGGCGTTCTGCCGCAACGGCAAGCCGCCTTTGTTTTGCCCGGACGCCCTGGTCACCAGCTATTTCCCACGCAGCGATGAAGGCCTCACCACCCAGCGCGCGCGCTGGGAGCGTGGTCATCTGAGCGTGCTGCTGGGGGATGCGCCGACATTGCTGAAAGCGTCGGTCTTCCAGCGCAATTGGAACTTGCTGGCGATGACGGTCGATTTGATGGTGCCACCCTTGGCCTTGTTGGCCTTGACCCTGCTGGGGGTATTCGGCGCCTCATGGTTGGCCTTTGTGCTGTTCGATGTGCTGGCGCCAGCAATGATAGCCACAGGCGCGATGGCACTGTTGTGCGTTGCTGTGTTGTTGGCGTGGAGTCGCTTCTCTCGTGAGGTAATCGGGTTTTCTGTCTTGCTGTATGCACCGTTCTATGCGGCGAGAAAGATACCCCTGTACCTGGGCTTTTTGATCAAGCGCCAGGTTGAATGGGTGCGTTCGAAGCGGGATGACAGCTAATGGGTGATACAGCGACGCAGAAAAGCTGGAAAGTGGTTGTCGAGAAACTTCGGGTGGTCATTAACTCGGATGACCAGCAAGCACTGGTTCAAACGTTGTCCGCACCGACGGCGCCAACAGTGCTTGGCTTCGTCAATGCCCATGCAATGAACCTGATGGCAGGCCATGCCGACGACTTCAAGGCGCTGTCGGCGCCTGACGTGTTGCTCCGGGACGGCGTTGGCATTGCGATTCTGTTTCGGCGCCTGGGCCTGGATCCCGGCTTGAACATGAACGGCACGGACTTCATCCCTCAGCTACTGTCGGCATTCAAAGACCGGCGTGTGGCGTTCTGGGGGACGCAGGAGCCATTCCTGACCCAGGCAGCGCAGCGCTGCCAAACGCAGTTCGGTGTGCAAGTGGTGTCGGTACACCATGGCTTTGCCGAGGCGCAGACCTACATCGAGCTTGTCCGGCAAACGCAACCGCAACTGATTGTGCTGGGCATGGGCATGCCCAAGCAGGAAGCCGTCGCTGCCCGGCTGGCGGCTGTGGGTCAGCCATGCCTGATCGTGTGCGGCGGGGCGATTCTGGATTTTCTCGGCGGCAAGGTATCCCGAGCGCCTTACTGGTTGCGCAGGTTGCGCTGCGAGTGGGTGTATCGTTTGATGATTGAACCAAAGCGCTTGTTCAAGCGTTATGTGGTTGGCAATCCGTTGTTCCTGTTACGTGTGTTTTTTTACACAAGGGCGGCACAAGAGGGCTCCCGGGAAACGCCGGGGCCTTTCTAGGGGGCGTAATCCGATCGACGGATCGTTTGAATCAGCCAAAATGCACGGCAGAGAGGATTCCGTCGGCGACGCCGGCGGGGTGGTGCTACAGTGATATCAAACGCCCGTTCAGGGCTGGGGGTATTGGCAGCGCCCTTTAATATTTTTGTATCAATGCATTGCTGGTTTAATTGTTCTTAATGTTGGGAAGACGTTTAGCATCTCAATGATGAGGTCTAATAATGGTTTTCGAGCCCAGAAGTAGCCGCTCCCTACTCCAACGAAGAAGCAGTGTCAGCAACGCCATTCAGGCGGGTCTCGACGGTATTGCCGTGACGGGCGTTGCCTGGTACCTGATCAATGATCAGATCGGTTATATAACCTCTGATTACGTCATCATGCTCCTGCTGTTGATTGGCGCATTGGCGGTTATTTACGATCATTACGCCATTTACCGAAGTAACGTCGGGCTTACCATTAAAGCCTTCAGGCTTTTCAAAGCATGGTCGGCGACGTTTTGTTTTCTCGTGGTCATGGCGTTTCTGACCAAGCAAAGCGATAAGTACTCACGATTGCTGATGGGGGAGTTATTTGTCATCGGCTATTTTGTCCAGTTGTTCCTGCACTTCGCCGTGCGCGAGGTGCAAAAGCGCTTTCTCGCGCCCGCTTATCGCTTGGAAAACGCCTTGATCATCGGCTCGGGTGACCTGGCTGCTTTCCTCCAGCAGAAGATAAGTAATAACCCGTGGTTTGGTGAAAGAATTGTTGGCTGTATCTTGAGTGGGGAAGGAGATGATGGCGGGAAAGATGCGGAGGGGAAGAGCCGTTTAACGATATTGGGGGGTATTTCCGATCTTGATGAGATTGTCGTTAAACATGCAATCAGAACGGTCTATCTGGTTACGCCGCTTAGCGGTTCTGCGGTGATTAATGATGTGTACTTGAAGTTGCTCGATAAGTGCATTGCGGTTAACTGGGTGCCGGATATATTCTCTCTGCGTTTGATTAATCACAGTGTTCGTGAGATTTCCGGAATTCCCGTGCTGACGTTGTCTGAAACGCCTTTGACCGGGACGAGCCTGTTTCTGAAGAACCTGGAGGACAAAGTTCTGGCAGCACTTATCTTGCTGTTTGCATCACCTGTGCTGCTGGCGATTGCTGTTTTTATCAAGCTCGACAGCCCGGGCCCGGTGTTCTTCAGGCAAGAGCGTATGGGCTGGACCGGAGAATCTTTCCGAATCTGGAAATTCAGAAGCATGGTCGTTCATGAACCGGAAAATGGTGTGGTCAAACAAGCGCAGAAGAATGATGCGAGGTTGACCCGGGTCGGTGCGTTTATCCGCCGAACCAGCCTGGATGAGCTGCCGCAGTTGTTCAATGTGTTGATGGGCGAGATGTCCCTGGTCGGGCCGCGCCCGCACGCACGTCAACACGATACGCAGTACTCGCAGGACATCGTCGACTACTTCGCCCGACACAATATCAAACCCGGTATGACCGGCCTGGCTCAGGTACGTGGTTTCAGGGGTGAGACCAAAGACATCGAGCAAATGATTCAGCGTGTCGACTCCGACATCGAGTACATCAACAACTGGTCACTGTGGCTCGACTTCGTGATTCTGGTGCGTACGCTCAATGCCTTCACCGGCAAGCATGCTTACTGATGACTTGCCGCTGCGTGTAAGGCCCGGAAGCTTCCGGCTTCTTCAACCAACCAGTCATGCACCGCCCGGGCGCTCGGGTGCGCCAGGCCACCGGGCGGATACAGCAGCACATAGCGTTTGTGGTTGGCGATTGGCAGGCCGAACGGCACGATCAGGGTGCCGCGCTCCAGTTCGTCATTGAGCAAGGTACGCCGCGCGATGGCCACGCCGATGCCGGCAATGGCCGCTTCGATGGTCAGGTGGTTGCGGTTGAAGGTGTGCCCACGGCGCACGTCCAGGCCACTTGCGCCAATCCCCTCCAGATAAAACTCCCACTCGGCATATTCCGAACTGCCGCGCCAGGCGGTGATGTCATGCAGCAATGGATAGTGCGCAAGGTCGTTGGGGCCATGCAGGGGCGGGCGCCCGCGTAGCAGGGCCGGTGAGCACACCGGGAAGATCTGTTCGTCAAGCAGCGGTGTTGAATGCATGCCCGGGTAGCTGCCGTCGTTGAGGTCGATGGCCAGGTCGAAGTCACCTTCATGCAAGGCCTGGCTACTGTCCTCGGCCACCAGGCGCAGCTGAATGTCCGGGTAGCGTTGCTGCAGGCGTGGCAGGCGCGGGGTCAGCCACTTGGCCAGGAACGAGGGGATAGAACGCAGGCGCAGGGTGCCACGGATCTCGCCGGCGTCCAGACGCAGTAGTTCGGCGTCGATACTGCCGTAGGCTTCGCTGACAGTCTGCGCCAGGCGCTGGCCCTCGGCGCTGAGCTCTACGCCACGGGCACGGCGCAGGAACAGACGAAAGCCCAGGCGCTCCTCCAGCTGGCGGATCTGCTGACTCACTGCGCCGGGGGTGATGTGCAGTTCTTCGGCGCAGCGGGTGAACGACAGGTGGCGAGCCGCACAGGAAAACACGTGCAACCAGACGTACATCTGGCCATTCATCTGTCGTCTCATCGTTTAGTTCTACTAAAGGCTTGCTTAGAAAGTTTCGTTGGTCAATGCCACGGTGACCGGGCAGTATCGCGCAACTTCGCGACATCCTTCAATTTTTTCACAACGCCGCCGGGTGGCATTCGTCGTTTGAGCGTGCAGGCATTAGTATGGCTATCAGTGTTTTTGACCTTTTCAAGATTGGTATCGGACCCTCCAGTTCGCATACCGTAGGCCCGATGCGGGCGGCTGCGACCTTTGCCCAGGCCTTGCGTGAGCAGGGCTTGCTGGCGCAGGTCAGTCGCGTAGAGGTGCGCTTGTATGGCTCGCTGTCGGCCACCGGTGTCGGTCACGCCACCGACCGTGCCTGCTTGCTGGGGTTGATGGGTGAGTGGCCCGACCAGATCGACCCGCAGCGTATCGAACCGCTCATCGCTCAGTTGCACGACAGCCAGGTGCTGCTGCTCGACGGCAGTCATCGCGTTGCCTTCGATTGCAGTCGCGACCTGTTGCTGCTCGACGAAAGCCTGCCGTACCACCCCAATGCGATGACCCTGGAAGCGAGCAGCGCGACCGGCTCGTTGCTGCAGCAGACCTATTACTCGGTCGGCGGTGGTTTTATCGTCGAGGCGGCGCAGATTGGCGGCGCGGCTGACAGCGCCGAACAGGTCACGCTGCCCTACGACTTCGACAGTGGCGCCGAACTCCTGGCGTTGTGCAAACAGCACCAGTTGCGCGTCAGTGAGCTGATGATGGCCAATGAACTGGCCTGGCGCCCCGAAGCCGAAGTGCGCAGTGGCTTGTTGAAGCTCTGGGCGGCGATGCGCGAGTGCGTGGACAACGGCCTGCGCAACGAAGGCATCCTCCCGGGGGGGCTCAAGGTCAAGCGTCGCGCGGCCAAGTTGCACCGCAGCCTGCAGGAGCTGGGCAAGCCCAACGTGATTGGCTCGACCTTGAGCGCCATGGAGTGGGTCAACCTGTTCGCCCTGGCGGTCAACGAAGAAAACGCCGCCGGCGGGCGCATGGTCACCGCGCCAACCAATGGCGCGGCGGGGATCATCCCGGCGGTGCTGCATTACTACATGAAGTTCAACCCGGATGCCTGCGACAACGATGTTGTCGACTTCCTCCTCAGTGCGGCCGCCGTGGGCATCCTGTGCAAGAAGAACGCCTCGATCTCCGGCGCTGAAGTGGGCTGCCAGGGCGAGGTCGGTTCGGCCTGTTCCATGGCTGCTGCCGGGCTTGCCGAAGTGCTTGGGGCCACGCCGATGCAGCTGGAGAATGCGGCAGAAATTGCCCTTGAGCATAACCTCGGCCTGACCTGCGACCCGGTCGGCGGCCTGGTGCAGATACCTTGCATCGAGCGCAACGCGATTGCCGCGGTCAAGGCCATCAATGCCGTGCAGATGGCCTTGCGCGGTGATGGTGAGCACTTCATTTCCCTCGACCGGGTTATCCGCACCATGCGTGATACCGGTGCCGACATGCATGCCAACTACAAGGAGACTTCGCGCGGCGGCCTGGCCGTCGCATTTGTCGAGTGCTAGTAGGAGCGGATTTATCCGCGATGGACTGCGCAGCAGGCCCAATTGGGGCCGCGCCGCGCCCCATCGCGGATAAATCCGCTCCTACAACAACAAGTTATTCATAAGCAACAAAAACAACTACAAGGCAATATCGATGACTGATGTAAACACCACCACCCACCTGGGTGCGAGCACGGCTGCGCCCGCACAAAGCAAGACCTGGAACCGCCACGACACCACCTGGGTCCTGGGCTTGTACGGCACCGCCATTGGCGCCGGTACCCTGTTCCTGCCGATCAACGCCGGGGTAGGGGGCTTCTGGCCGCTGCTGGTCCTGGCGCTGCTGGCGTTCCCGATGACCTATTACGCGCACCGCGGCCTGACCCGCTTCGTCCTGTCGGGCAAGCGCGGCGGCAGCGAAGACATCACTGAAGTGGTTGAAGAACACTTCGGTGTCGGCGCCGGCAAGTTGATCACCTTGCTGTACTTCCTGGCCATCTTCCCGATCCTGCTGGTGTACAGCGTGGCGCTGACCAACACCCTGGGCAACTTCATCGAACACCAGTTGCACATGACCCCGCCACCGCGGGCCCTGCTGGCCTTATTGCTGGTGTGCGGCCTGATGATCGTGGTGCGCAGTGGCCAGGACATTATCGTCAAGGTCATGAGCCTGCTGGTCTATCCCTTTGTCGCAGCGTTGCTGCTGCTGGCCCTGAGCCTGATTCCCAACTGGAACGGTGCATTCTTCGCCCAGGCCTCGGAAGGCATGCCGCTGGACCTGTTCCTCAAGACCTTGTGGCTGGCGATCCCGGTAATGGTTTTCTCCTTCAACCACTCGCCGATCATCTCGGCATTTGCCGTTGACCAGAAGCACCGCTACGCAGAGCACGCCGACCAGAAGAGCAACCGCATCCTGGCCAGCGCCCATGTGATGATGGTGCTGACCGTGATGTTCTTCTGCTTCAGCTGCGTACTGGCGCTGAGCCCGGCGGACCTTGCCGCGGCCAAGCAACAGAACATCTCGATCCTGTCCTACCTGGCCAACCACTTCCAGACCCCGGTCATTGCCTATGTCGCGCCGCTGATTGCGCTGGTGGCAATCACCAAGTCGTTCCTGGGGCATTACATCGGTGCCAGCGAAGGCTTCCAGGGCATGATCGTGAAAAGCCTGCGCAGCCGCGGCAAGCAGTTGCCGGCCAAGCGCCTGGAGCAACTGACCGCGCTGTTCATGGTCCTGACCTGCTGGGCCGTGGCCACCCTCAACCCAAGCATCCTCGGCATGATCGAGAGCATCGGTGGGCCGATCATCGCCTGCTTGCTGTTCCTGATGCCGATGTACGCGATCCACAAGGTGCCGTCGCTGCGCAAATACTCCGGCAAGATCTCCAATGTCTTCGTGGTGTTGATCGGCCTGATCACGCTGTCGGCGATTGTGTATTCCTTCTTCGCCTGATCCCGTCGTTCTAAACGCGGGACACTGCAAGCTGTGATTGCACCTTCCCCTGCGCAGGGTCTGACGCTAGTGTAAACACACTCGCGTCAGGCCCTTTTGGCTTGGCCATCGCAAAGGAAGCCCCGCAGATGACCGATTCGACTGTCCACGCCGAACTGGGTGAGATCCCGTACACCGTCAACCTGTCTGCTGGTGTGAACCAGTGGCTGGCCGACGAAAACCAGGCGCTCGGTGGCCACGACGCCGGGCCCAATCCGCATCAATTGTTGCTCTCGGCGTTGGGCGCATGCACCGCCATCACCCTGTCGATGTACGCACGGCGCAAGGAGTGGCCGTTGCAGCATGTGCATGTGCAACTGGATATTGTCAAAGAAGAGAAAACTACGCCTGTGCGCACCGAGATCAAGCGTGTCATCGAACTGCACGGTGATCTCGATGCGGCCCAGCGTGAGCGTTTGCTGGGTGTGGCCAACGCCTGTCCGGTACACAAGCTGCTCAGCGGCAGCATTGTCATCGACAGTGCGTTGAGTGACTAACGCGCCTCGCTCTTGAACTTGACGAAGCTGCGACGCATGTCCGAGGCCCAGCCGTCGAGCACCGGTTTGACATCCTGCACGGTCAGTTTGGTGGTGTCGTTCTCAAGCTCCTTACCGGCGCCTTTACGCACCACCTGGGCCAACACGGCATTGTTGCCGCCATCGAGAAATGCCGCTTCGGTGGCGATGTCGACATCCTGGTCGCGGCCACCGGCTGCGGTGTTGACGGCCGCTGCCACCAGCGCGATCGGGATCACTTCATAGGGTTTGAGCCCTTCAGTATGGGTCGCCACTGCGGTAATCGCCGGGCGCACCACCAACACATTCGGCCCAGGTCCTGTGGCCAATGGCACGACCGCGCCCAACTCACGCTTGAGCGCGGTGTCGTAGTAGCGGGTAATTTCTTGCAGCGTTTGTGTCGAGATCACCGCCGTAGGTTGCGGCTTGGGGTAGAACTGGCTGGGCTCAATGTAGACCTGGCTGTAGTGGTCGGTCTTGAGGTTGGGGTCGATCCAGCGCATTACCGGTGCACCGGAAATGCTTTCAGCCTCCTTCAAGCGGCTGTAGTCCTTGAGAAAACCGGAGTACTGGCTGGGGTCGACGCGGGAGCTGGCGCAACCGGCCAGGGCAATGAGTGTGGCGCACAAAAGCGTAGAGCGCAGCGTTGGCTTCATAGCAGGTAGATCCTCGACAGATGACATGCAGTCTACGCTAGCAGGTAGGCGGCGCTTGGCCAGCACGATGCGACAATTTTGTGCGTGCAATCCCTGCCCAGCGGACTGAGACTGCGTACACCCGGGTGCAGCAGCAAAATCGCTCACCCGAGTGTCTGCGACGCGGTTCGGGCGAGCTGCGGCATTGCGCTGGCGGCGAAGGGCTCGAGTCGGTAACGTGGTCGCAGGACTGCGTCACTCGCTCATGGATCGAGACCTGCTATTGACCTTAAAGTACGTGAGTATGGACACCAAAAGAGCGTCAAATTTTACCTATCAGGCGGTGTACCGCTATCTGGTCGAACTGATAGAGGCCAGCGATCCACAGACCGAACAGCGACTGCCGTCGTTGCGCCAACTGGCATTGCGTCTGAACGTTTCAGTGTCCTCGACCAAATACGCCTACTCATTGCTCGAGGATGAAGGGCGGATCTACGCCCGCCCCAAGTACGGTTACTTCACCCGGGCGATGCCCGGCCCGCTGCTGGGTGAAGACTCGCCCAACCTGCTCGACAATGTCTTCACCAATGCCCGGCAGCCGGGCATGCTGGCCTTGAGCAGCGATGCCCCGGCCATGCTGTTGTCGCTGGAAAAGCCGCTGCTGATGATCGAGCGTGAGCTCGCGCGCCAGTACCCGCGCTCGCATGCGCCACTTTACCAGCCGTTTGGTGAGCCGGAGCTGCGCAGTGTTTTGGCCGATCGTTACACCTGTTCGACCCGTAGTTACTGGCAGGCCGAACACGTGTACATCGGCTCGGACCTGCGCAGTGTGCTGGAAATCGCCCTCAACGCGTTGCAGCTCGAAGGCAGTGTGGCGCTGGTCGAGTCGCCGTGTTCCTGGGCGGTGCTGCGCCAGTTGCAGGCTGCCAGAATCAGAGTGATCGAGGTGGCGCTGGGTGACAACGGTCGTTTCGACCTGGTGGCCCTGGAGCGGATCCTGCGTCAGGAGCCGGTGCGCCTGGCGGTGTTCTCTTCGACCATGAGCATTCCCCATGGCGGTCTGATGCCGGTGCAAGACAAGCAGCAGATCTGCCGCTGGCTGGCGGAACGGGACGTCTGGCTGTTCGAGAATGACAGCTATGGCGAGTTCTGCTTCGCCCCGGGCGCCAGTCGTTTTCGTGACTTCGCCGACCCGCAGAAGCTGCTGGTGTTTTCAACCTTCGACAAGATCATCGGCTCCGAGGCGCCGTTCGGCTACTTGCTCTGCCGACGGCATATTCCGCAACTGCACCGGTTGTTTCTGGAGCGCGCCTTTCGCTTGTCACCGATTCGCCAGAAGGCGATTGCCAAGCTGTACAGCTCACGGCGCATAGACCAGCACCTGATTGCCCTGCGGGCGCTGTTGCAGGATCGCATGCGTTGCATGAAAGGCTTGTTGCTGGAGCATGTCCAGGAGCAGTTTCACATCATCGAACCGCAGGGGGGCGCTACCTTCTGGCTCGAGGCCGCACGCCCGGTGGACATGCGGCAGGTGTTCGACTGCTTGCTGGCGCAACGTGTGGTTATCGCGCCCGGGGAAATTTTCAGTCTGCAGGGCACCTGGCGGCACCACCTGCGTCTGAGCTACACCCTGGACTGGTCCAAGGATATTCCCCAGGCATTGCAGCGATTGGCCCAGGCTACCGCCAATGCATGTTAAACCCCGTAGCAATGACGGATTTCAGGGAAGCGTCCATTACGAACCTCTTCGGCGTACTGGCTGCAGGCATCACGAATGACGGCGCCGACATCGGCATAACGTTTGACGAAGCGTGGCAGCTGTTCACCTCCCAGGCCCAGCAGGTCTTCGGTGACCAGTACCTGACCATCGCACGCCGGTGATGCGCCGATACCAATGGTGGGCACACGGATGTCTTGGGTGATCTGGCGCGCGACACCTTCGGCGACACCTTCGAGCAGCAGGCTGAAGGCGCCAGCGGCAACTGTCGCATGGGCATCCTCGACAATGCTCGCCGCGCCTTCGGCCGTCAGCCCCTGGGCTTTGAAGCCGCCCATGACATTGACGAACTGCGGCATCAGCCCGACATGGGCCATGACCGGGATGCCGCGAGCGACGAGGAACTCGACGGTACCGGCCAGGGCCTTGTTGGCTTCCAGCTTGAGCGCGTCGCAGCCGGTGCGCGACAGCACCTGGGCGCAGTTGCGAAAGGCCTGTTCGTTGGACTCCTGGTAACTGCCAAAGGGCATGTCGGCAATCACGCAGGCCTGGCGAGTGCAGTCGACCACCGCCCGGGTGTGGGCAATGGTTTCGTCCAGTTGCATGCTCAGTGTCGACGCGCGGCCGTAGCCGACCATCGCAGTGGAATCACCGACCAGGATGAAATCGACGATAGGGTCGATCAACGTGGCAATAGAGCTGGTGTATGCCGTCAAAGAGACGATTTTCTGCTGGCCTTTCATGGCCACCAGTTGCGGAACCGTCATGCGCTTGGTGCGGATAGGTGTGCTCATCAGTGTTTTCCTGTGATGTGGGTAAACCCCGGCGAACGGGGCGTCCTTGGGTTACAGCCAGTCTTGCTCCCATGCCCGCCAGGCCTGGTGGTCCTGGCGAATGCGGTCGGCGCTCGGGTGCAGCAGGAACACCGCGCCCGGCGAGCTGTTGAGGTCGATGGTCGGCGTTGTCTGCCGGCCTTCGGTAAAGCGAAAACGCGAACTGTGGTAGCTGGGGAGGGTGCTTAACTGTTTGTGCACAGCTCTCGGATCGAACGGCGCGGATCGGCGGCTGATCAGGTTGAGGGTGCAGCAGTGATTGCGCAGGCGATAACGTCGCGGTAACGCGGCAAGCGCCTGCGGCTCCAGGTACTTCAGGCAGGTCAGGCCGACCTGGTCGTTGCCGGTGGCCGCTTGCAGCGCATCGGGATTGGCCAGGCCGGAGAGACGCGCACCGGTTTCCAGCAGGCGCGGGCCCTGGGCGGTGAGGATCACTTCGGTGTGCGCCGGGCCATGGGCAATGGCCAGGGCATCGAGCACTGCTTCGACATAGTCGATCAGCACCTCCAGCTCGGCGGCATCGGCCGGCAGCAGGTGTTCGCGGTCATAGATCTTGCGGCCGTCGGCGCTCAGGGTCTTGCTGCTCTTCCAGACATCGGTGATCCAGTGCTGGCCCTCATGACTGACACTGTTGATGACGTACTCGTCGCCCACCAGATACTCCTGCAGCAACAGCGCGTGGTTGTTGCACATCATCAGGTTGGTGCTGCCGAGGATGCAGGCGGTGGCGTGCTGCAGTTGTTCGATGTCGTAGCAGATGAACACGTTGTCGGAGCCGGCGCTGTCCAGCGGTTTGGCCACCACCGGCTTGCCACCACGGGCCTGGAACCAGGCCACGGCCTGCTCGCTGGAGGCGGTGCGCAGTTGCTCGGCGACCGGCAGTCCGGCGCCAGCGACCTGTTCGGCCATCAATGATTTGTCGCGGCGCGCCGCCGAGTATTCCGGGTCATTGCCGGGCAGGCCGAGGGCGGCGGCCAGGCGGTCAGCCAGTTCGACGCCGAACTCGCTGCCGGTCAGCACCGCTGTTGGCCGCTGCGCTGCCAGTTGCTCGACCAGAGCGGGCAGGCCGAGGGTCTGGAGACTGTAATGCGCCTGGAAGAGCGCGTGCGGGCAACTGGCCGCAAAGGCCTGGGGCATGTCGCTGCGCGAGGTGACGTGCAACAGCGGTCGCTGTTCGGCCAGCGCCCGGGCGAGCATGGCGCCGGTTGAGTAGGCGTCGACCAGCACCAACGGCGCCAGGTTTGGGTCAATGCAAGGGTTGGTCATAACGATTCACCGT
Organism: Pseudomonas sp. GZD-222; assembly: GCF_049310525.1. Taxonomy (NCBI): domain Bacteria; kingdom Pseudomonadati; phylum Pseudomonadota; class Gammaproteobacteria; order Pseudomonadales; family Pseudomonadaceae; genus Pseudomonas; species Pseudomonas sp. GZD-222. The sequence continues at coordinate 120,675 of NZ_JBMOWO010000053.1, read as the reverse complement.
GTAGTGCAGCATTTCAAACAGTTCGCCGGAGCGGATGCCCGGGCCGCTTGCCGACACCCCGCAGCTGCGCGGCAGCGGCAGATTGCCGACGTTGGCCCAGCGCAGGGCACCGAAGGCGTCGATACGGGTGGTGGCCCGCCCGGGGTTGTCCGGGTGCAGGCAATAGGGGATATCCAGCAAGCCGCGGGCAAAGGCCTGGATCAAGGCGATACCGAGGTCGTTGTGCAGGTTGCGTACGCACTCCACCAGTTGCCGCGCCTCGAACAGCACTTGCTGGTAGTAGCTGTTGCTGGCCGGGTCGAGGTCGGGGCAAGGCTCGACCGCGACCCTGGCGGCCATGTTCAAGGCGTCGAGGTTGTCCTGTACCGATGGAATCTGCCGGGATTCGGCGACGGTCTTGACGATCAAACGCTCGCAACCCGCGGCCCTGGCCAGGCGCGCACTGTCGCAGATCAGCCGCCGCGCGCCATGCTCGGTGGTCGGGAACACGCCCATGTAGGCGTACACCACCACATGCCAGTGAATGTCGCCCAGGTACGCGGCGGCCAGCTCGCGCAGCGCCTGCAATGCTCCCAGGTCCTGGGCCATGAGCGTGCCCTGGGCGTAACTGAGCGACACGCTGCGGATGCCATGCTGGCGGAAGAACAAGGCTTCGAGCAGGCTCATGGCGACCAGCATCGAAGGTGGGCACAGCTGTCCCAGCAGGCAGCCGCCGAAGCTTTCGATATGCCCATGCGGGCTGGCATCGGCCAGCAACCGGCAACTCTCGGCCCAGGCATCCACGGCCTCGGCCAGCGGCAGACGGCTGTAGGGCATGCAGTAGGACACCGGACCGCCCTCGGTGGCATCCAGCCCCACCGCCGCCATGCGCTTGAAGATGGTTTGCGGTTGCGCCGTACCATGGCGCACCTGGATCGCAAACCGTGGGCCGTAGAGCCCGTGCAGCAGTTCCTGCACCGCCTGCTGCGAGTGGCTGACGATAGGAAAGCCGTTCAGCGCGCTGCCCGTGTTCAAGCATTCCAGGGCGCTGTGGTAATCGCCGACGCGGGTGTAGCTGTCGAGGGTGATGGTGCCCACTGTCGCGCACGGCAATCGGGCGACGGCGTCGAGCCCGGCGCGCATCTGCCCGAGGTCACCGAAGCCCATGCGCGGCTGCACCACCAGTTCGCCGCGGGCGCGGGCCTGTTCGATGAAGTGTTGAAAGTAACCGCCGTTGACTGGCTGCATACGTCAGCGTCCCGACACCAGCTCGACCACCTCACCCCCGGAGGTCGGGTCGATACGTGCGATGCGCCCCTTGTGCGGGTCGCCGGCGCGTACCCGGGCGATCAGGCTGGCGTCACTGTCGAAGTCGATCAGGGCATGGCGGTAGAGGCTGCGCAGGGCGCTCAACGGCAAGCCGCTGACCTCGCTGAGCCACAGGCTCAGTGCGCTGTGCTCGGTATTTCCGGCGAGCAGTTGATGCAGTGCGTGCAGATCACCCAGGCGCGCCGGGTGGCACAGGGTGATAAAGCGCGACAGCTCGCGGCCCTGGTCGACAAAGGGCGCGAACTGCAGGCAGATGAGCTGGGTTTCATCCAGGCCAAAGGCCTCACGGGCAAAACGGTTGGCCAAGGCCCGACGCGCGTCCTTGCCCTCGCCACCGGCGTAAGGGGCCAGCGCCAGCTGGATCAGGCGCTCGGGCATTTCCTTTTTACGCATCAACGCTTGCGCCAGCTCCAGGTATTCGTCGATCCCCTGGTGGTAGTCGCGACCCTGCACGTACTGCGCCTTGAGTCCGCGAAAATGCGCCATGAGCATGGGGTTGGCGCAGTCCGATTCGGTGAAGCTGAACGCCAGTTCCTCAAAGCGGAAATCGAGCAGTTCGGTGATCAGTTGCCAATGGTCATCGACCCGGTAGCTGACCAGGTCATAGATGCTGATGAATTCAGGGGCTGCGCTGCTGCTGCCGCTGGCAACGCGGCGTTCGGCACGTTGTTGATCGAAACCCTCGCCGAACAGCTCGATGAAATAGTGCTGGGCGACACCATCGAGTGCTTGCAGCAAACCGCGGAAACCTTCACGTCGGCAGGCCGCTACGTCCAGGCCCAAACGCTCGGCCAGGCGCATGATCCAGGTGAAGTAGTGTTTCTGTTCCTTGCGCGAGTCACCGGTGACCACCGCGTTGACCCCGCCTTGCCACCAGGCGGCGCGGCCATAGAAGTCGGCCACCGCCAGGTTGCAGCTGTTGCAGAACGTCGGGCGACCGTCACCGGCCGTGCGGTGGCCGTTCATCAGCACGTCGAAGCGGTTGATGTCGCGCACGGCGTCAGGGAACGGCAGGTGGCGCTGGAACGGACGAATTTGCCGATGGTCGACCACCAGCACTTCAACCCGCGCGTCGTTATGCAGATGCAAGGCCTGGTAGACCCGGTCGATATTGGCCATCACCGCATCCGGTACACCGGCGTGGCGCATGTTGGCGATACGCAGCTGGAAGGTCTGGCCGTGCAGGACACTCAAGTGCAGCTGCACGGCACGGATCAGCGCTACTGTGTAGGAGCTGTCTTTGCCACCGCCATAGGCAACCATCAGCTTGTAGGCGGGCAGGGCGTCGATGCCACCGGCGGCGGTGATCAGGCGTTCGCCGAGGGTGGTCACGGCCTTGCGGTCTACCGCGCTCAGGTAGCGATTGAGTTTTCCCAGCAAGGGGACATCGAATGTGTCCGGGGTGACAGCGATGTTCATAGCGGTTCGGCCTGGAAGTGGAAGTGGGTAATGACCTGCTGGATATCGCGTTCGATATCCGCCTCGCTGGCGCGGGTGAAAATGAAGCGCCCGCTGTGCAGCGCGTCGTATCCGCCGCCCGCCTCGAGGACCTGGCCCGGCTTTGGCAGCAGGGCACGCCACAGGCTCGCGACTGCAGGACCTGTTGCGTGCGCCTGGATGACCCGGCACGGCAGTTGCGCAGGCTTGGGGATGACCAGCCAGCCGCCACTGGGGTCCTGCTCGACGGCCGGCAACGGCATGGGTGTGCCGATCAGGCGCTTGAGCCAGTGCTCATACAGGTTCACCCCGAAGACCTGGTTGATCAGGTGCGGCACTTCACTGCCGCCCACCCGGCCACCGACTTCGAGGAACACCAGCTCGCCATCGGGCGTGACGAAGATCTCCAGGTGAAAGGCGCTGTCGCGCAAGTCCAGGGCTTGCAGGCAGCGCTGGCTGAAGGCTGCGATTCGCGTGCGCAGCGCTGAGTCCTGGACGATGACCGAGCCCAGTGGCTGGCAGCTGGCGAAATCCAGGCAGCTGTTGATGTAGCGCGATACCACCTGAAACGGCACCGAGCCCTGGGCATCGGTGAAGCCATCGATGTGGTAGACCTGGCCCTGGATAAAGGCTTCCACTTCGTAGCGCTGCAGGTCCACGTCTGCCAGTAAGGCGCGTAGCGTCTGGGCATCGGCCGCCTTGGCCACACCGATGCTGGCAGCGCCGTCCACGGGTTTGACAATCACCGGATAGCCGACCGACTCCGCGAACGCGAGCGCCTGCTCGACCGACTGGCAGCGGCTGAACGCCGGCACGGCCAGGCCGCGGGCCTGAAGCACCTCCTTCATGCGCGCCTTGTCGCGGTAGACCGCGACCTGCTCCGGGCCATGGCCGGGAATGTTCAAGGTCTGGCGTACCCGTGCGGCGATTTCCAAAGTGAACTCGGAAAGCGCAATCAGCAGATCCACTGGACCGACTTTGGCGATAACCTCGCTGACGCCGGCCAGCAGTTGCTCGTACTGGTTGACGTCGTCGATCTGGACCAGGTGGGCGATCTGTTCACGCGGTGCCAGCACCCCTTCAGCGCCAGGGCCATCGACCACGTAGCTGATGCGCTGTTGTTGATGGTCAAAGAAACGTTCGTACTGAGTCAGTTCGTTGTCCCAGCGTTCGCTGTCGTGAAAGCGCGGCCAACGGTTGACGATGACAATATGCATGGATGTGATCCTTGGAGTCGGCGGGAGGGCTGGCTTCAGGTCAGGCAGACGGCCGTGCCTGCGCTCGGGGCCAGGGACGGCCTGTTGCGTTCCAGCGTGCCCAGGTAGGTTTCGAAGGCTTCGAGCGCATCGGCTTCGATGAACACCTGGTCAAAGCCTGCGGCGAGTAATTCCTGGCGCACGGCCCGTGTCTGCGCTTGCGAGGTGGTCAGTTTGCCGCCGATGACACAGGGCAGGTCTGGGTAGTGCCGGCGAATCTCGCGGATCAGTGCCAGGCCCTGGAAATGGCCGTGACCGTTGACGCTGCTGATCACCAGCAACTGCGTACGCCCTTGGGCCAGTACCTGCAGAATCGCCTGCAGCGGCGTGCAACTGCCCAGGTTCCTGACCTCCAGGCCGTTCTCGCTCAGCCACAACTGCAGGTAGACCAGGTTCCACATATGGGCGTCTGATTCGACCGTAGCCAGCAGACAGTGGTGTTTGCTTTTCATGGGTTTGCCTCCATGGCACAAGGGGTGATAGCCCGCGCCTTGCGCAAGCGGCGGGTGGTGTCAGCAGCAACCGTAAAACCGCGACCCTCAGCCGTCATGCATGCTGCTGTTCCAACTGCGCTTCGAGTGCCCGCAGGCGTGGCAGCACATGGCGGCAGAAGCCGCGCATTTCGTCGCGGGTTGGCCAGCCAGAGAAAATGAACTCGCTGACTCCGACCTTCTTGTATTCGATCAGGTACTCGGCGACTTCCTGGTAGCTGCCCACCACACACAGCGCCGGCCCGCCGCGGTAGGCGACGGCGCCGGACCAGAGCATCGGCGAGAGCCAGTCGCGGTCAGCACCTTCGGCCAGGCGGAAGGAAGTTTTCACTGCCTCGGAATCGCAGCGGGCGACAAACTGACGGACCCATTCGCGGTGCTGCTCATCAGGGTTTTGCATCATCTCTTCGACGGCGGCCAGCGCCTCTTCGCGGGTCGCGCGCGCGAGGATGTGCATGCGGATACCTACCGAGCAGCCGGCTTCAAGCACGGGGCGGCTGACGGCGGCGATACCTTCGGGGGTATCACCGTAGCGCAGCCAGCAATCGCTTTGAGAAACGGCAATTTGCTGGGCAATAGCCGAAGCGCCGCTGAGGTAAATCTGCGGCCGTTGGTTGTCTTTGTAGGGCAGCCCGAGTTGCGCCTGCTCGATGCGATAGTGCGCACCCTGGTGGCTCAATGGGCTTTCGCCTTTCCAGAAACGATGGAGGATCTCGAGAAATTCCCGGGTGCGTTCATAGCGGCCGTCGTGGGCGATGAAATCACCGTAGAACGCCTGTTCGTCAGGGGAGATGCCGGCCACCAGATTGAGGGCGATGCGCTTGTCGGACATCCATGACAGGGTGTTGACGATCTGGGTGAACAACGTCGGCGGCAGCAGGCCTGGGCGGTAGGCGAGGATGAACTTGACCCGGCTGGTTTCGCGCACCAGCGCGCCGATCATCGGCAGAGGATCGGGCATGTGGTAGCTGATCCCCATCAACAGTGAGTCGATCCCCAGTTCGTCGGCCTCCTGGGCAAAGTCGACAATGCCGGCGAAGTCCAGGGCGCCGGTGTTGTACTTGTCGCTGGCCTTCTGTTGGCCGCTGTCGAGGGGGGAGCACCAGTGAATACGTAAGGCGGGCATGGGCTTTCTCCAGGCGAAGTCCGCCACCTGCCAGCGCTGTGGCAGGTGCGGTAGAGGTTTAAAGAAGGAAGAGCTGGGTCAGAACAGGAAGTCGCTGGCCACGGTGCGGTCGAACAGGGCGACATCGCGTATATGGCGTTTGCCACAGATGAATTTCAGCAAGCGCTCGATACCCAGCCCGCCGCCTGCGCTCGGATGCAGCAACCCGCGCCGGGCGAATTCCAGGTAATTGGCAAAGGGCGTGAGGTCCATCGACAACTCATTCATGCGGTAGACAATCTGCTCGTACTCGAACTCCCGTTCGGCACCGGACAAAGCTTCGCCGTAGCCGTCCGGGTAGATCAGGTCGTAGTTGTTGTACTGGCCGCGCTTGCCCGGGGTTTCCCGGTCGTAGAACTCGCGCTTGTAGTTGGTGACGAAGAAGGGCGTGTGCGCCTTGGCCGACATGATCTTCTCGAAGTCGTCGCCATACTCCGCTCGCAGTTCGTCGGAGCTGTACACCGGGAAGGCGGTTTCAAACTGCGGCAGCTGCCGGCCCAGCTGCGTCAGTTGCTCACCACAGTGCTGGCGGACTTCGGTCAGCGTGTGTTTGAGCAAGCCTTCGATCAACGCCATGGCCTGGTGCATATCGCCACCGCGTATTTCGAAATCGAACTGCGAGAACTCCAGCAGGTGATTGACCGAGTCCTTGATCTCCGGCTTTTCCAGGCGGATGTTCGGCGCCACGATGAAGATCCGTTCATGGCCGTGGGCGGTCAGCGCCAGCTGCTTATGAAAGATCATGCTGGCGGTCAGTTTCAGGCGGCGCTGCTGATACTGGATCTCGGCCGGGAACACCGCGTGGTTCAACGGATCGGTGATCGGTGACATGAGAATCGGCAGCAACTGCTTGAAGTCGCGATCGAGCAGATACTGCTGCAGGGCCTGTAGCATTCGGCCACGGATAATAGCGATCGCTCCTACATCAGGATGCGAAAAATCGTCGAATTTACGCTGAACTTCTTCCATGTTGCGCTCAATGTTCGAGAGATGGGGTGCGCCCGATTATTGGTGAAACCGACGAAAACTCAATGTACAGATTTGCGCTAAAAAGCAACCCAGCGGCCGCTTCGTGTTGCCCCTGGCAATGATTACGCCGAGCATGGCCGCGTTGCTGCCTGGGTTGATTCATGCGCAGCCCAAGGACTTGGAAGGAACCATGACCACGACTCACCTGAACGCTGTCAGCGACCTGCACGATCTGCCGGCAGTAAAACTGCTCGCGCTGTTTGCCAACAAAGCCCTGTCACCGCTGGAATACTATGAGCATCTGCTCGATCACATTCAGCGCTGGGAACCCTATCTGCATGCCTTGTTCGCCTTCGATCCGCAGCGGGTGCGCGAGCAGGCGCTGGCCTCCACGCAGCGCTGGAGCCAGGGGCGTCCAATTGGGTTACTCGACGGATTGCCGGTGACTATCAAGGAGCTGATTGCCACCCAGGGCGACTGCATCGCCATGGGCTGTGCAGCCACTGTCCAGGTACCCGAACTCTTCGATGCACCACCAGCGGCGCGCATGCGCGAGGAGGGCGCGATCATCCTGGCCAAGACCACCGTGCCCGACTTCGGCATGTTGTCGTCAGGGCTGTCGAGCCTGCATGGCCTGACGCGTAATCCGTGGGACCTGAACAGTAACCCCGGCGGCTCCAGCGCGGGCGCCGCCGCAGCGGCAGCGGCGGGTTACGGGCCGTTGCACATCGGTACCGACATCGGTGGCTCGGTACGCTTGCCGGCGGCGTGGTGTGGGCTGGTCGGCTTCAAGCCGACCCTCGGGCGCATTCCCATCAACCCTTACTACACCGGCCGCTGCGCCGGGCCGATGACCCGCACCCTGGACGACTGCGCGTTGATGATGCGCTACCTGAGCCGGCCCGATGCCCGCGACGCCACCAGCTTGCCGCCCCTGGCGTGTGACTGGGGGCTGGCCAGGCAGTCGGTGCAGGGCTTGAAAATCGGCCTGATGCTCGACCCCGGCGTCGGCCTCAAGCCCTGCGCGCAAGTACTTGCTGCGGTCCGTGAGGCGGCGCGTGTGTTCGAGCATCACGGCGCCCGGGTGCGCGACGCCGCTCCGGTGATGAACCGAGCACTGCTGACCGGGCTCGATCATTTCTGGCGTGCGCGCCAGTGGAGCCAGTTGCAGCGCTTGCCCGCGCAGCACCTGGACCGGGTGTTGCCGTACATCCGCGAATGGGCCGAAGGGGCGCAGGCGTTGAGCGCCCAGCAAGCCATCGAGGGATTTAACCAGACCTTCGAAATCCGCCGCCGCGCCGCCGCGCTGTTCACTGAGTTCGACCTGCTGTTGATGCCGACCAATCAGGTCAGCGCCTTTCCGGCGTACTGGGCGTCGCCGACCAACGACCCGGGCCAGCCGTTCGAACATATCGCCTTTACCGTGCCCTGGAACATGGGCGAGCAACCGGCGCTCACCCTCAATTGCGGTTTCACTGCCCAGGGCATGCCGATCGGCCTGCAACTGGTGGGGCCGCGATTTGCCGATCACTGGCTGCTGCAGGTCGGTAAAACCTACGAAAACTGGCGCGGCCCGATCAGCAACTGGCCGCGACTGCCGTCCTCATAACCCTTGGTGCAGCCAGCGAAAGGTAGAGCGTCAGTCCTTGACCAAGGCTCGCAACGCCGCTTTTGCTTGCGGGGTGTGCAGGCGCTCGATGAACAGCAAGCCTTCGCGGCGAACGGTGGCCTCCAGTTCTTCGCGGTGGGCGTCCTTGAGCAGGCGTTTGCTCACCCGCAGGGCTTCTTGCGGGAGTGCCTGCAAACGTTGCGCTAGCTGCTGCGCTGCCGCCAGGCACTGCTCGCCATCTTCATGCAGCTCATTGGCCAGGCCCCAGTTCAGCGCCTGCTCGCCGCTGAGCAGTTCATTGCACAGCAACAGCCGGGCCGCCCGGGCGTGGCCGAGCAGGCGTGGCAACAACAGGCTGGAACCGAACTCCGGGCACAGCCCCAGCGGCACGAACGGCATGCGCAGTTTGGCGCTGCGGCTGACCAGCACCTGATCGCAGTGCAGCAGCAGGGTGGTGCCAATGCCGATGGCGGCGCCGGAGACCGCGGCAATCAGCGGCTTGTCCAGCGCCATGACAATGCGCATCAGGCGAAATACCGGGCTGTCCATGTCGCTGGGCGGGTTGTCGAGAAAGTCCTTGAGGTCGTTGCCGGCGCTGAAGCACTGGGCGCCGCCGGTGATGACGATGACATCGACCTCGGGGTCATCGCCCGCTGCCAGCAACAGCTCGCCGAGCAGGCTGTACATGGCACTGTTCAGGGCGTTGAGCTTGTCTGGCCGGTTGAAGGTCAGGGTCAGCAGACCGTTGTTCAGGTCACGAAGAATCAGGTCGTTCATGGCAAGCCTTTATTGTTTTTGTCGTAGGGTCAGAAGGTCGGTGGCGTGATTACCCAGATGACCACGGCATCGACGTCGCCAGGGTTGCCGTAACGGTGCGGTTCCTGGCTGGAAAAGCTGAAGCTGTCGCCTTCGCTGAGCTGGAAGTAGCGATCGCCGACCCACAGCTCGAAGCTGCCGGACAGCAGGTAGCCCGCTTCTTCGCCTTCATGGCTGTAGCTTTGCTGGCTGTAGGTGCCCGGGGGAAAGCGCGAGTGGAGCATTTCCAGCTCACGGTTCGGCTGCGGGGTCAGTAGCTGGTCGACGATGCCATCTTCGTAGTGAACGCTCAGGCGGCTGTTTTTGCGGACCACATAGCCGTGATCTTCAGGGTCGGTGCTGGCTTCACTGGCAAAGAACCACTGGATGGTCACCCCCAGGCTGCGGGCGATATTGAACAGCGCCGGAATCGACGGGTAGGACAGGTTGCGTTCCAGCTGGCTGATGTAGCCAGCGGTCAGTTCGCTCTGCTGGGCCAGCTCGGCCAGGGTCATGCCCTGGCGTTTACGCAAGCCGCGAATGCGCGTACCGAGAAACTGCGGGGCGGCGGCGCCTTCCTGGCTGGGAACGGCGCCGTTGGGCGGCATCTTGCTGCTGTTGCTCATGGGGTGCTCCGAACCGCACGCTGCAAAGCCCCGGAGTATAAACAGGCTCAGAGCGTCCAGGCGACCTTCAATCCTTCGTAAATGGCTTCTTCGGCGGTGCGCGGGGCCAGGCAATCGCCGATCCGCTTCACGTCCACCAGGCCGCGCAGCTCGTCCACCAGGGTATCGACCGGTTGATGACCCTGGCACAACACCAGGGTGTCGATGTCTTCAACAATCATCGGCTCGCCGCTGGCGGTGTGTTGCAGGTACACGGTGTTGTCATCGCAGCCGTAGAGGCGGGCATAGGGGGTGATGGGGATGCCGAGCTTGTGCAGTTCGCCGGCCAGCTGGTCGCGCACATACAGCGGCAGGTTTTCGCCGCAGTGGGTGCCATTGACCGCCAGTTGCACCTGGTGACCGGCGCGCACCAAGCGTTCGGCGATGCCCGGGCCGATCCAGTCGCAGCGCCAGTCCACCACCAGCACCGAACGCCCGAGGGTTACTTCGTCGCGCAGCACCTGCCAGGCATCGACGACCTGCAGCTCACCCCCGCGCTCGAAAGCCGGCCAGTAGGGCTCCGCACCTGTGGCGACAATCACCAGGTCGGGTTTTTCGCGCTCCACCAGGGCGCGGTCGACGCGGGTGTTACGCACCACCTCGACACCGGCCAGCTGCATTTCACGTTGCAGGTTGGTGCTGGCGCCACCGAACTCCGCACGGCGCGGTAGCAATTGTGCCAGCAGCACCTGGCCGCCCAGTTGCGCGCTGGCCTCGTACAGCGTCACTTCATGCCCGCGTGCCGCCGCCACCGCCGCGGCTTTCATGCCGGCCGGGCCGCCCCCGGCGACCATGATGCGCTTGCGTTGTGGCGCTGGTTGAATCTGGCCGAACTGCTGTTCACGTCCGGTCTCCGGGTGCTGGATACAGGAAATCGGCAGGCCGCGATGGAAGTGGCCGATACAGGCCTGGTTGCAGGCGATACACGCACGCACATCCTCGGCGCGGCCGCTGTCGGTTTTGTTCGGCATCTGCGGGTCGCAGATCAGCGCGCGGGTCATGCCGCAGACATCGGCCTGGCCACGGGCGAGGATCAGTTCGGCTTCCTGCGGCTGGTTGATGCGTCCGGTGACGAACAGCGGAATCGACAGGCTGGCCTTGAAGGTCCCGGCTTCGCGCGCCAGGTACGCCGCTTCGATGGCCATGGGCGGGACGATATGCACCGCGCCGCCGAGCGAGGCCGAGGTACCGGCGACGATATGCACGTAGTCGAGCGCCGACTGCAGCAGCTGTACCGCTGCCAGGGATTCGTCTTCGGTGAGACCTTCGGCATCGCGCTCGTCGGCGCTGATGCGCAGGCCTATGATGAACTCCGGCGAGGTGGCGGCGCGCACCGCGGCAATCACTTCGCGGACAAAGCGCAAGCGCTGCTCCAGCTCGCCGTTGTAGCCGTCGGTGCGGCGGTTGACCCTGGGGTTGATGAACTGCGCCGGTAGATAACCATGGCTGGCGACCACTTCGACACCGTCGATTCCGGCCTGAAACAGGCGTCGGGCGGCATCGGCATAGCCCTGCACAATCTCGTCGATCATCGCCTGGTCGAGGGCCCGCGGCATCACCCGGAAGCGTTCGTTGGGCACCGCCGAGGCCGAGTAAGCCACCGCCAGCAGGCCGTCGCTGGACTCCATGATTTCCCGGCCAGGGTGGAATATCTGTGACAGCACCACCGTGCCATGGGCATGACAGGTTTCAGCCAGTTGGCGGTAACCCTCGATGCAGGCATCGTCAGTGGCCATCAGCACATGCGAGGTGTAGCGCGCACTGTCGTGCACCCCGGCCACCTGCAGCACGATCAGGCCGACGCCACCTTCGGCGCGGGCCTTGTGGTAGGCGATCAGGCGGTCGTTGACCAGGTTGTCGGTGGGGATCGAGGTGTCGTGGCCGCTGGACATGATGCGGTTCTTCAGGCGTTTGCCACGGATTTGCAGCGGTTCGAACAGGTGCGTGAAGGTCGACATGCTGTGCAGGCTCCAGCGGGTTGTTGTTTTTATTTTTCTATAGAAGTGTACCGGCAGTAAAAAATCAACTTGTTTTTTTACTTGGCATTGACTAGCTTTCGAATCACCCCGAGTCCTGGGGCATACCTCACAACAACAAGAAAACGGACTGCGCCTGGCGCGGTACCAGCATGAGGAACCACGCATGACTTCAACCCTGCTCAAACTTTCGCCCTGGCTGCTCGCCCTTGGACTTGGCAGCGCCCAGGCCGCACCGGACATGGTCGTCGTTGCCTACGGCGGCGCCGGTCAGAAAGCCCAGGATGCGGCGATTTTCCAGCCTTTCAGCGCCCAGGACGGCAGCAAACTGATCCAGAGTGAATACAACGGTGAAATGGCCCGCATCAAGGTGATGGTCGACACCGGCAACGTCGACTGGGACCTGGTCATGATCGAGGCCCCGGACTTGATGCGCGGCTGCGAGGAGGGCATGTATGAACGCCTCGACTGGGCCCAGATCGGCCGCGCCGAGCAGTTGATCCCCGATGCCGCGCAGGAATGTGGTTCGGCGGTGCTGGTGTGGAGCGTGGCAATTGCCTACGACAAGAACAAACTGGCCCAGGCGCCGGCATCCTGGTCGGATTTCTGGGACGTGCAGAAGATCCCCGGCAAGCGCGGCCTGCGCAAGCGTGCGGTGTATAACCTGGAATTCGCCTTGATGGCCGACGGCGTCAAAGCCGAGGACGTCTACAAGGTGTTGGCGACCCCCCAAGGTGTCGACCGCGCCTTCGCCAAACTCACCGAACTCAAGCCCTATATCCAGTGGTGGGAAGCCGGTGCGCAACCGGCGCAATGGCTCAGCGCCGGCGACGTGGTGATGACCTCGACCTACAGCGGCCGGATCGCCGTCGCCGCGCAGGAGGGCAGTTCATTGGCGGTGGTCTGGCCGGGCAGCCTGTATGGCATGGACTACTGGGCGATTATCAAAGGCTCCAAGCATGTCGACCAGGCCAAGCGCCTGATTGCCTTCGCCAACCAGCCCGACACCCAGGTGCGCTATGTCAACGCGATCCCTTACGGGCCAACCAACACCGAGGCGGCCGCCGAGCTTGATCCGAAGCTGGCCAACTGGGTGCCAACCTCCAAGCAGAACCTGGAAGGCGCCTTGGCGATGAACGTCGAGTTCTGGGTCGACCACGGCGATGAACTCGAAGAGCGCTTCAACGCCTGGGCCAGTAAGTAATGCCCATGGCTGGACACCGCCGGGTGTCCAGCCCTATTGTCTGGCCAGCCATTTGCCTGAGAACAACAACAATGAATCCGACTGAAACCGAGCTGCGCCTGCGCCAGGAACTGGCCGCCTGCTACCGGCTGATCGCGCACTTTCGCATGACCGATCTGATCTTCACCCATATCTCGGTGCGAATTCCCGGCCCCGAGCACCACTTTCTGATCAATCCCTACGGCTTGATGTTCGATGAAATCACCGCCTCCAATCTGGTCAAGATCGACCTGCAGGGCAATGCCGTCGAGCCTTCGCCGTATCCGGTCAACCCGGCGGGGTTCGTGATCCACAGCGCCATTCACGGCGCCCGTGAGGATGCCCAGTGCGTGCTGCACACCCATACCAAGGCCGGTTGCGCGGTGGCCGCGCTGAAGTGCGGGTTGCTGCCGGTCAACCAGATCTCCATGGAGTTCTACGGCAAGGTTGCCTACCACGACTACGAAGGCGTGGCCCTGGACATGGATGAGCAGCAGCGTCTGGTTGCCGACCTTGGCAACAAACCGGTGTTGATGCTGCGTAACCACGGCTTGCTGACCGTCGGTGAGACCGTCAGCGAGGCGTTCCTGCGCATGTATTACCTGGAAAAGGCCTGTGAAATCCAGCTGGCGGCGCAAGCGGCCGGTGAAATTGTCCTGCCGTCGGAGGCGGTCTGCGCCCATACCGAGCGCCAGTTCAACGATCACGCGCGGCAGTTGAAAGAAGGTGAGTTGACCGATAGCGGCGCTATGCAACTGGCGTGGAAGGCTTTGCTGAGGATGCTGGAACGGGTGGCTCCGGACTATCGCGACTGACGGGGACTTGTTGTACAGTTGTTCAACAGCATCGGGGGGGGGGGGGGGGGGGAGGGGGCGGAGTGGGGGGGGGGGGGGGTGGGGGGGGAAAGAACAAACAGCGCTGGGGTACAATCCCCCTCCCCCCGTTCTGGGGGGAGCGGGTTTCCACCGCGAAAAGGCCCCCACCCGAAGAGAACCGCCAATGAGCCAGGAAGCCCGTTACAGCCGTATGGTCCCGGAGTTGCGCAAGGCCAATCTGGTCGAAGCAACGCTGGTGTGTCTGAAACGACACGGCTTCCAGGGCGCTTCGATTCGCAAGATCTCGGCCGAGGCGGGGGTTTCGGTGGGGTTGATCAGCCACCACTATTCGGGCAAGGACGAACTGGTGGCCGAAGCCTACATGGCGGTCACCGGGCGAGTCATGGGCCTGATCCGCGAAGCCATGGCCCAGGCCGCACCCAATGCCCGCGAGCGATTGTCGGCGTTCTTTCGCGCCTCGTTCTGCGCCGAACTGCTCGACCCGCAACTGCTCGATGCCTGGCTGGCGTTCTGGGGCGCGGTGAAAACCGCCGAAGCGATCAACCAGGTGCACGATCACTCCTACGGCGAATACCGCAATGAACTGGGCCGCCTGCTGGGTGCGCTGGCCCGGGAGGAGGACTGGCAAGCCTTCGATGCCGACCTTGCGGCCATCAGCCTGAGTGCCTTGCTCGACGGTTTGTGGCTGGAATCGGGGCTCAACCCTGGCACTTTCACCCCCGAGCAGGGCGTGCAGATCTGCGAGGCCTGGGTCGACGGCTTGCAAGCCGGTGGACGGCGGCGCTTCACCCTGACCGAGGGCTGTTGATCGGTCGTTCAGTAATGGGTAGGCTGCTGTCGCGAGTTACATAACAACGACTATAAGAGACAACACGCAATGACGCCTCGGGTACTGATCGTCGACGACGATCCGCTTATTCGCGACTTGCTGCACGCCTACCTGTCCCAGGAAGGCTACGACGTTCACTGCGCCGACACCGCCGAGCAGGCCGAGAGCTTCCTCGCCAATCACAGCGTCGACCTGGTGATGCTCGACATCCGCCTGCCGGGCAAGGACGGCCTGACCCTGACCCGCGAGCTGCGGGTACGCTCAGAAGTCGGCATCATCCTCATCACCGGCCGTAACGACAACATCGACCGTATCGTCGGCCTGGAATGTGGCGCCGACGACTATGTGATCAAACCCCTCAATCCACGCGAGTTGGTGTCGCGAGCCAAGAACCTGATTCGCCGCGTGCGTCATGCCCAGGCTTCGAAGCCGGTAACCAGCAGCACCCAGGCCCTCAAACAGTTCGCCGACTGGGGGCTGGACACCGACCGCCGGCGCCTGATCGATCCGCAGGGCGGCGAAACCCTGCTGACCCATGGCGAATTCCAGCTGCTCAGTGTGTTCCTGCGCAACAGCGGCCACACCTTGAGCCGCGACCAGTTGATGGATCAGATCCGCAACCGTGAATGGGTGCCCAACGACCGCTCCATCGACGTCCTGGTCGGGCGCCTAAGGCGCAAGCTGCACGACGACCCGGCCGAACCGCAACTGATCATCACCATTCACGGCGCCGGTTACCTGTTTACCGCCAGCGTGGCGGCCTGATCAGCATGGGCCGCTGGCTGGGCCTGCTGTTGCTGGTGCTGGCCCCGTTGCTGCAGGCCGCCGAGCGCATCCGTTATTGCGACTATCCGGTGTACCCGCCGGTGTCCTGGAGCGATGGCAAGCAAGTGCGCGGGCTGGCGCCGACCGTGGTACGCGAGCTGTTCGGGCGCCTGGGCTACGAGGTCGAGATGGTGGTGTTGGGCAACTGGAGGCGCTGTCTGCTCGACGCCGCCGAAGGCCGGGTAGACGTGGTGCTGGCTTACAACAGTGACCAGCGTGATCAGGGCATGCGTTTTTCCAGCGTGCCGGTGCTGCGCGAAGAAGTGGCGGTGTTCGTCAATCGTCAGCGGCCGGTGAAATTCGAGCGCCTGCAAGACCTTGCCGGGTATCGCGGTGGCCTGTTGTTTGGCGAGAGCTACGGCCCTGAGTTCGACCAGTTCGTCGCCAGGCACCAGAACATAGAATGGGTGTCCTCCAGTCAACAGAACTTCGGCAAGCTGATTCGTGGCCGTATCGACTTTGTCATTCAAGAGCGGCGCACCGGGCAGCTGTTTGTCGAGCGTCTGCCCGGTGGCGAAGATATCCAGGCGTTGCCTGCGGCCCTCAGCGTGGATTACCTGCGCGTCGCCGTTTCGCGCCATTCAACCGTGAGCCAGCACATGGCGCAGATCGATGAACAATTGCAACGCATGACCGACAGCGGTGAGATCGAGCGCTGGCTGCAGCAGAGCGAAGTGACCTACCGTGACATGATCAACCTGCCGGCGGATGCGCGATGATCCGCCTGCACGCCGATGGCCTGCTGCGCCGCCTGTTGCTGTTCATTCTGTTGTTCAGCCTGTGCTTCACGGTGCTGGCCAGTACCGTGCAGCTGTATTTCGAGTATCGCCGGGAAATGCGCGATATCGAGGCGCGCATGGCGTTGATCCGGGTGGGCTATCTGGCCAGCCTGGAGCGCAGCCTCTGGGATCTGAACCAGGAACAGATCAGCGTGCAGCTGCGCGGCCTGGTGGACTTTTCCGATGTCGCCCGGGTGCGCCTGAGCAGTGACGACTTCAATCTGTTGCAGGGTGACGCCAACCCGCCGGGGCCGCTGCGCATCGAACGTTTTCCCCTGGATTTCCAGCCGCCGTCGGGGCCGTTGCGCCATCTCGGTGAACTTGAGGTGAGCATCGATCTGGGGGCGGTGCATCGGCGCCTGTTCGCCACCGGGCTGACCAGTCTGTTATGGATGAGCGTGTTTCTCTGTGGCTTGGCGGTGGCGTTGTCGGGTTTGTTCTATCGCCTGGTGACCCGTCATCTGCAGGTCATGGCCGAATTCGCCCGGCGCATTGGTGCTGGCGACTGGCAGGAGCCGCTGCGCCTGCACAAGCGCCGCTCAGCCCGACTGGATGAGATCGACACCGTGGCCCATGCCCTGGACGACATGCGCCGGGCGATCCTCAGTGATATCGAGCGGCGCGAAGTGGACCGCCTGGCCTTGCAGGACAAACGCGACGAGCTGCAAAAGATGGTCGAACGACGTACCGCCAGCCTGATGCGCGCCAAGGATGAGGCCGAAGCGGCGAACCTGGCCAAATCGCGCTTCCTGGCGACCATGAGCCATGAACTGCGCACACCGCTCAACGGCATTCTCGGCATGGCCGAACTGCTGCGTGGCGCAGGGTTGCAGGCACAGGACGGCAAGCGTCTGGATGCCTTGTACAAGGCTGGGGAAGGGCTGCTGACCATCCTCAACGAAGTGCTGTATTTCGCCCGACTGGAAGAAGGTGAAACCCATCCCGAGAGCGTGGATTTCTCCCTGCGCCAGCTGTGCGACGAAGTCATCACCTTGCTTGAACCCAGGGCGTTGGCCAACGGTAGCACCCTGACGTGCCGTGTCGACCTGCAGCTGGCCGAGCGTCAACAGGGCGCCGAGCAGTTCTTGCGTCAGGTGCTGAGCAACTTGCTGGCCAACGCGATCAAGTTCACCGAAGGCGGACAGGTCACCGTCCAGGTTCAGGTGCTGAGCGAGGAGGACGGCCAGCAGCAGGTGCGGGTGAGTGTCACTGATAACGGCATCGGCATCGCCGAGGCGGTGCAGGCGAAAATCTTCGACCGCTTCACCCAGGCCAGCGAAGCCGTGGCACGGCGCTATGGCGGTACCGGCCTGGGGCTGGCGATCAGTAAGCATTTGGTCGAGAAACTGGGCGGGCGGATTGGCCTGCAAAGTACCGAGGGGCAGGGCAGTTGCTTCTGGTTCGAACTGAGCCTTGCAACCGGGCAGCAACAACCGCTGACGCCGGCACCGGCAGAGGTGGTCGCGGCCCTGGATATCCTCGTGGTCGAGGATGTGGCGTTGAATCGTGAAGTGGTGCAAGGCCTGCTCAAGCGCGATGGTCACAGGGTCTGGCTGGCCGAGGAGGCCGGGCAGGGCATGGCGCTGTGCAGTGAGCTGCGTTTCGACCTGATCCTGCTCGATGTGCATTTGCCGGGTATCAGCGGCGTTGAGCTGTGCCGGCAGATTCGCAACAGCCCCGGGCTTAACCAACACACGCGGATTCTGGCGTTGACCGCGAGTGTCCAGCCGGCGCTGGTGCAGGGTTTTCTTGAAGCGGGCATGCACGGGGTGCTGGCCAAGCCCTTGAAACTGGAGAGCCTGCGTCAGGCCCTGGCCGCCGAGCGGTCGCTACCGGAGGACTCAGCGGACGAGTCGGACCTTGACCACGCACTGCTGAACACCCATCGCCAGTTGCTGGGCGAACAGAAAGTGCAAGGGTTGCTGGAGGTCTTGCAGACGCTGATTGCCCAGCATCGCAGCGCCTTGGCCGAGGCCATCGCGGCGCATGACTGCACTGAAATTGTCCACCTGGCTCATCGTTTGGCCGGTAGTAGCGACTCCCTTGGCTTCTGTGGTCTGGCCCGGGTGCTGCGGGCGCTGGAGGAGGCGGCGATGGCGCGCGACCTGACCGCCATCGACGGCTTGCGGGAGGCTTTACAGGTGCAGATGCAACGGGCGCAGCAGACGCTGGAACGCCTGATCCAGCGCTGACGTACAAAAATCTTACGACTTTTTACATCTTCGATCTTTACGTACAACTGCACCTTACATCGCTTTCCAATAATCGACGCTAACCGCACTGCACGCGGTCTTCGAAGCTTATTGGAGATAATAATAATGAACTGCCGTAAAGCTCAGCCGTCCCCGCGTTATCGCCAGTCCCTTTCGCCCCTGCGCCACTGTTGAGGTGCCGACATGAGCGAATCTACCGAACGTAAAGGCATTCACCTCACCCGCGCCCTGAAGAGCCGGCATATTTTCATGCTGTCGCTGGGCGGCGTGATCGGCACCGGCTTGTTCATGGGGTCGGGGGTGACCATCAACCAGGGCGGGCCGGTGGGTGCGATTCTGGCTTATCTGGTGGCGGGCTTCCTGATGTACCTGGTGATGGTCTGCCTGGGCGAACTGTCGGTGCAGATGCCGGTGTCCGGCTCGTTCCAGGCCCACGCCACCAAGTACATCGGCCCGGCGACCGGCTTCATGATCGGCTGGGTGTACTGGATGAGCTGGGCCACCACCGTCGGCCTGGAGTTCACCGCGGCGGGCATGCTGATGGTGCGCTGGTTCCCTGAGGTGCCGATCTGGTACTGGTCGGCATTGTTCGTGGTGGTGCTGTTCGGCCTCAACGCCTTGGCCACCCGTGCCTTTGGCGAGGCCGAGTACTGGTTCTCGGGGATCAAGGTGGCGGCGATCCTCGGTTTCATCATTGTTGGCGTGCTGGTGATCTTCGGTGCCATCCCGCTGACCAGCGGCGCGCCGGCGCCGATGGCGAGCAACCTGATTGGCGATTCGTTGTTCCCCAACGGCTTGTCGGCGGTGTTCGCGGTGATGATGACCGTGGTCTATGCCTTCCAGGGTTGCGAGATCATGGGCGTGGCGGCGGGTGAAACCGACCAGCCGGAAAAGAGCATCCCGCGTGCGGTGCGCAACGTGGTGTTCCGCGTGCTGATCTTCTACGTGCTGGCGATCATCGTGCTCTCGGCCATCGTTCCGTGGCAGCAGGCCGGATTGATGGAAAGCCCGTTCGTGCAGGTGTTCGACATGGTCGGCATTCCCTATGCGGCGGACCTGATGAACTTCGTCATCCTCACGGCGATTCTGTCGGTGGGCAACTCCGGGCTGTATGCCTCGACGCGGATTCTCTGGGCCATGTCCAAGACCGGCATGGCGCCCAAGAGCCTGTCGCCGCTGAGCAAGCGCGGCGTGCCGCTGCGGGCGCTGAGCATCACCCTGTGTTTCGCCCTGGTGTCGCTGATGACCAGCTTCGTTGCTGCCGACACGCTGTTCATGGTGCTGATGGCGGTGAGCGGGATGTCCGGGACGGTGACCTGGATCGTGATTGCCCTGGCGCAGTATCGCTTTCGCAAAGCGTTCCTGCGTGACGGCGGCAAGCTGACTGACCTCAAGTACCGTGCGCCGTTGTATCCGCTGGTGCCGCTGCTGTGCATCACCCTGTGCAGCTCGCTGTTTGTGTTCCTGGCGCTGGATGAGACGCAGCGGCCTTCGTTGTACTGGGGTTTTGGTTTTATTGCAGTGTGTTATGCGGCGTACTTCATCATCAATCGCAAGCGGCAGGTGGTGTTGGCACCGTCGGTCTAACGCATCCCGCTCCCACCCGGTGGGAGCGGGCTTGCCCCGCGATGAGGCGCTCGGATTTGTGGGCATATCCATTGGCTGTAGTGGCGCTGATTCACCTTTCCGCCCTTACGGCGGCTTACTTTTTCAGTCGAAAAAAGTAAGCAAAATTCTCGCCCCACCAGGGGCCCTACGCTGCGCTTCGGGTTCCCTCCTTCCGGTGTCGCTATGGGGCATTGCGAGCTACGAGTTGCAAGCAACTCTACGCTTCGCAACTTCGGCTAACGCCGAAGGCGCTGCGCGCTAGCCCCTCCACGACACCTCCACTCGGCCCTACTGGTTAACGGGGCCGGTGAATCAAGATCAAAAGCACAATTCGCTTCGCTCTTGCTTGCGGCAGCTGGGCTGGCAGTTGTGCGAAGTTGTAACAGCGCTCGGATCGCTTCGTGTTTCTTTAAGAAGTTATTCAATAAAAACAACTTGATAGCTATGTAACTTAATCTGTTACATAACTATTTTCTCCCAATTGTCTCCTTATTGAACACTCGTTTAGTATGGCCTCAAGTCCTACCCCTCACGCCAACCACAATAATTCGAGGCCTCCCATGACTGGTTCCCCATCTCTGTTGAGCAACGTCGAAGCCGGCGTTGCCTGGATCACCCTCAACCGCCCTGACCAGCGCAATGCCCTGGACATCCCCAGCCTGAAGAAGCTCCATGCCTTGCTCGATGACTGCAACGCCAACCCTGCGGTCCGTGTAGTGGTGCTGACCGGCAGTGGGCGTAGCTTCTGTGCCGGGGCGGATCTGGCCGAATGGGCTGAAGCCGAAGCCCGTGGCGCGCTGGAAAGCTACGGCTGGACCGAGACCGCTCACGCTCTGATGCAACGCCTGCACAGCCTCGACAAACCCACCATCGCTGCTATCAACGGCACCGCCGTCGGCGCCGGCATGGACCTCACCCTGTGCTGCGACCTGCGCGTGGCAGCCGCTTCGGCGCGTTTCAAGGCGGGCTACACCAGCATGGCCTACAGCCCCGATGCCGGTGCCAGCTGGCACCTGCCGCGGCTGATCGGCAGTGAACAGGCCAAGCGTCTGCTGTTCCTCGATGAGCTCTGGGGCGCCGAGCGGGCGCTGGCCGCCGGGCTGGTGGGCGAGGTGTGTGCTGATGACCAATTGCTCGCTGTTACCGCAGAACTGGCCGGACGCCTGGCCAACGGCCCGACCTTCGCCTTCGCCCAGACCAAACGCCTGATCCGTGACGGCGCTCAACGCACCCTCGGCGAGCAGCTGCAGGCTGAGCTTGCTGCCGGCTTGCTGTGTGGACGCAGCGAGGACGGTGCCGAAGCCTTGCGTGCAGCGGTCGAGAAGCGCGCAGCAAAATTCGTTGGTAAATAAATACTTACACGACCTTCTTCAGGAACATTCCATGAATTTCCAACTGACCCAAGAACAAGAAATGTTGGTGGAAGCGGTACGCAGTTTCGTCGCCAAAGAGTTGCTGCCCCATGAGGAGGCCGTCGACCGCGCCGACGAAGTGTCGCCGGAGCTGGCTGCACAGATTCGTGGCAAGGCCATCGCTGCAGGTTTTTACGCGTTCAACATGCCCGAGGAAGTCGGCGGTGGCGGTCTCGACTACCTCTCCCAGGCGCTGATCGAGCGTGAACTGTCCAAGGTGTCGTGGGCGGTGCATGTGTTTGTCGCGCGTCCGTCGAAGATCCTCATGGCCTGCAAGGATGAGCAGATCAACGATTACCTGCTGCCGTGCATCCAGGGCGAGAAGGTCGACTGCTTCGCCTTGACCGAGCCGGGCGCAGGCTCCGACGCCAATGCGATCAAGACCCGCGCGGTGCGCGAAGGCGACGACTTCGTCCTCAATGGCAGCAAGCATTTCATCAGCCACGCCGGGCACGCCGATTTCGCCATTGTCTTCGCCGTGACCGACACCTATGAGCACAACGGCCGCAAGCGCAACGCGGTCACCGCGTTCCTGGTCGACCGTGGCACGCCCGGCATGACCATCCGCCGCGGTCCCAAGTGCGTGAGCAACCGCGGGTATCACACCTACGAGATGTTCTTCGACGATTGCCGGGTGCCGGCCAGCAAAGTGCTCGGTGAAGTCGGCAAAGGCTGGGAAGTGGCCAACGCCTGGCTCACCGCCGGGCGAGTGATGGTCGCCGCCAACTGCGTCGGCCAGGCTCAGCGCGCGCTGGACGTTTCGCTGCAATGGGCCGCCGACCGCAAGCAGTTCGGCCAGCCGATCGGTACCTATCAGGGCGTGTCGTTCAAACTTGCCGACATGGCCACGCAGATCCGCGCCGCTGAGCTTTTGACCCTGCACACCGCCTGGAAGATGGACCAGGGCAGCATGACCGATGGCGAGGCCGGCATGGCCAAGCTGTTTGCCAGTGAAGTGTTGGGCAAGGTCGCCGACGAAGCCGTGCAGATTTTCGGCGGCATGGGTCTGATGGATGAAGGCCCGGTCGAGCGGATCTGGCGCAATGCGCGGATCGAGCGGATCTGGGAGGGCACCTCGGAGATCCAGCGGCACATTATTTCCCGCGAACTGTTGCGCCCTCTGTTGCGTTGATCGGGTTGGAGAACTCCTATGTCGCAGTCGATTCGTGACAACCTCAAACGCCTGCTGGCGCCACGTCACCTGGCCTTTGTCGGTGGACGCAGCATGGCGCGGGCGTTCAAACGCTGTGCCGAAGGCGGTTATCAAGGCCAGATGTGGCTGGTTAATCCGCAGCACGACAGCATTGATGGCATTCCGTGCGTACGCAGTGTCGCCGAGCTGCCCTGCGGCCCGGACGCGGTGTTTATCGCCACCAACCGCGAGCTGACCCTGGCCTGCGTCGCCGAGCTGGCCGCCATCGATGCCGGCGGGGCGATCTGCTATGCCTCGGGCTTTGCCGAAGCCGGCGCCGAGGGCCTGGCGTTGCAACAGCAACTGCTCAAGGCCGCCGGCAACATGGCCTTGCTCGGCCCCAACTGCTATGGCCTGCTCGACTACCTGCACAACAGCGCCCTGTGGCCGGTGGCGCACGGCGGCAAGGCGGTGGAGAAGGGCGTGGCGATCCTGACCCAGAGCGGTAACTTCGCCTACAACCTGTCGATGAGCGACCGTTCCTTGCCGGTGGCCTACATGGCCTCGGTCGGCAACCAGGCGCAGCTGGGCATCGCCGAGCTGATGGATGTGCTCCTGGATGAACCGCGGGTGACCGCCATCGGCCTGCATTTGGAGGGGCTGAAGAACGTTCCGGGTTTTGCCCGCGCCGCACACAAGGCGCTGGAGAAGGGCATTCCGATCATTGCCCTGAAAACCGGGGTGTCGCAGATCGGTGCCGAGCTGGCCCTGAGTCATACCAGCTCGCTGTCCGGTTCTGATGCACTCTATGACAGCCTGTTCCAGCGTCTGGGGGTGATCCGCGTCAGCGGCCCGGTGAGTTTTGCCGAAACCCTCAAGGCTGCCGCCTGCGGCAACTTGCCCAAAGGCCGCAGCCTGATTGCCCTGGCCTGTTCCGGGGGCGACGCCGGGCTGATCGCCGACTACGCCGAACGCAACGACCTGAGCTTGCCCAAGCTCGACATCAGTCAGGTCGACGAACTGGCCCAGGTGCTGCCCGCGTACGCCAACCTGGTCAACCCGCTGGACTTCACCACGGCCATCTGGGGCGGCGGCGCCGCGCTTGAACGCATGCTCGACAGCGCCCTGCGCAGCGAGGCCGACGCGGCCATGCTGGTGCTCGACTATCCGGCCGAATTTACTGGTGAGCGCAAGGAATGCGACCTGCTGCTGGAACTGTACAGCGCCGCGCTCAAGCGTCACGGCAAGATCGGCTTTGTCACTTCGGCGTTCCCCGAGTTGCTCCCGGCCAGCGCCCGCGAGCGTCTGCATGGCCATGGCATTGCGGCGTTGCAGGGGGTTGAGGACGGGCTGGCGGCCTGGGGACGGATCGCGGCTTACCAGAGCAACCGTCAGGCCTTGCTGGATCTTGGCGAATCGGCGCTGGTGCCGCTGTGCCCGCAAGCACTTGAAGGCGACAGCGAACTGCTCAATGAGTGGGACTCCAAGCAGGCCTTGAAGGCCTTCGGTTTGCCGGTTCCCGCAGGCGTCCTGAGTACTGCCGATCAAGCCGTCCAGGCCGCAGAGGCTGTGGGTTTTCCATTGGTACTCAAGGCCGTCAGCGCACAGCTGCCGCACAAGACCGAAGCCGGTGCCGTGGCGCTCAACCTGCGTGACGCGCAAGCACTGGACAGTGCCGTGCAACAGATGCGCGCACGGATTGGCGCTTATGCGCCGCAGGTGCCGTTTGACCAGGTGCTGCTCGAACCCATGGCCAGCGCGCCGCTTGCCGAGCTGATCGTCGGCATCAAGCGTGAAAACGACTTCGGCCTGGCCCTGGTGATCGGTGCGGGCGGCATCCTTGTCGAGCTGCTCAAGGACAGCAAGACTTTGCTGTTGCCGACCACCGACGGTGCCATTCGCGCGGCCGTGCTCGGCTTGCGCAGTGCCAGTCTGCTGCAGGGCTTCCGTGGCCGCGAGCACGCCGACCTCGATGCACTGGTCGCGGCAATCCGCGCCGTGGCCGACTACGCCTGCGAAAACGCCGGACAACTGCTGGAACTGGATGTGAACCCATTAATGGTCGGTGCCCAGCGCACCACCGCGGTCGATGCGTTGATTCGCCTCGGCCAGGCGTAAGGAGCACAACATGCACAACACTTCCTTGACCGGCGGCCAGGCCCTGGTCCGCCTGTTGGCCAACTACGGCGTCGACACGGTGTTCGGTATTCCCGGGGTGCATACCCTGGAGCTGTATCGCGGCTTGCCCGGCAGCGGCATCCGTCACGTCCTCACCCGCCATGAGCAGGGCGCAGGCTTTATGGCCGACGGCTATGCCCGGGTCAGCGGCAAGCCCGGCGTGTGCTTTGTCATCACCGGTCCGGGTGTCACCAACGCCGCTACCGCCATTGGCCAAGCGTACGCCGACTCGATCCCGATGCTGGTGATTTCCAGCGTCAACCACACGGCCAGTCTGGGCAAAGGCTGGGGTTGCCTGCACGAGACCCAGGACCAGCGCGCCATGACCGCGCCGATCACGGCGTTTTCTGCCGTAGCCTTGAGCGCTGAGGACTTGCCGGAGCTGATTGCCCGCGCCTATGCGGTGTTCGACAGTGAGCGGCCACGCCCGGTGCACATTTCCGTGCCATTGGATGTGCTGGCGGCGCCGGTCAAGCGTGACTGGAGCACTGAAGTAGTCCGCCGCCCAAGCCGTGGCTTGCCGGCGAGTAACCTGTTGGAACAGGCAGCGGCCAAACTGGCGGCGGCCAAACGGCCGATGATCATCGCCGGCGGCGGCGCGTTGCAGGCTGCCGAAGTGCTGCAACAATTGAGTACCCGCTTGGCGGCGCCGCTGTTTACCAGCGTTGCCGGTAAAGGTCTGCTGGCCCCGGAGGCAGCGCTCAATGCCGGCGCGAGCCTGTGCGTCGAGCCCGGCTGGAAACTGATCGCCGAGGCCGATGTGATCCTCGCCGTGGGCACCGAGATGGCCGACACCGACTTCTGGCGTGAACGCCTGGAGATCAATGGCGAGCTGCTGCGGGTGGATATCGACCCCCGCAAGTTCAACGATTTCTACCCGTGCGCGCTGGCTTTGCAGGGTGATGCACGGCTAACCGTAGGCGCCTTGCTGGAGCACTTGCCGGACATCAAGCGCAACCCCGAGGCGGCCATCGCTTCGGTCGCAGCCTTGCGTCAGGCGCTCAAGGCCGGGCATGGCCCGCTGCAGACGATCCATCAGGCGATTCTCGACCGGATTGCCGCCGAGCTGCCGGACAACGCCTTTATCAGCACCGACATGACCCAATTGGCCTACACCGGCAACTATGCCTTTGCCAGCCGCGCGCCGCGCAGCTGGTTGCATCCTACCGGCTACGGCACGCTGGGCTACGGTTTGCCAGCGGGTATCGGCGGCATGTTCGCCAGCGAGGACCGTCCGGGCCTGGTGCTGGTCGGTGACGGCGGCTTCCTTTACACCGCCCAGGAACTGGCCACGGCCGTCGAAGAGCTGGATCGCCCGCTGGTCGTGCTGTTGTGGAACAACGACGCGCTGGGGCAGATCCGCGACGACATGCTCAACCTGGATATCGAGCCCATCGGCGTGCTGCCGCGCAACCCCGACTTTGCCGGGCTTGGCCGGGCGTTCGGCTGCACCGTGGCGCAGCCAGGCAGCCTCGATGAACTGCAACAGGAACTGCGCGCCGGCTTCGCCCGCAACAGCGTGACCCTGATCGAGCTCAAGCACGCCTGCGCTCGCTGACGTCCAACCCTATTCAGGAAGATTGCCATGCGCTTTTCCGATTTGACTCAACGCATCGCCGGTGACGGCGCTGCCGCCTGGGATATTCACTACCGCGCCCTCGAGTTGCAGGCGCAAGGCCAGGACATCCTTCTGCTGTCGGTCGGCGACCCGGATTTCGACACCCCGGCGCCCATCGTCCAGGCCGCTATCGACAGCCTGCAGAATGGCCATACCCATTATTCGGACGTACGCGGCAAACTGGCCCTGCGCCAGGCCATCGCCCGGCGTCACCAGCAGCGCAGCGGCCAGACGGTCAGCGCCGATCAGGTGACGGTGCTGGCGGGTGCCCAGTGCGCGCTGTTCTGCGTCGCCCAGTGTGTGCTCAACCCCGGTGATGAAGTGATTGTCGCCGAGCCGATGTATGTCACCTACGAAGCCGTGTTCGGCGCCTGTGGTGCGACCGTGGTGCCGGTACCGGTACGTTCCGAGAACGGCTTTCGCGTGTGCCCCGAGGATGTCGCCGCGCGGATCACCCCGCGCACCCGCGCGCTGGCCCTGAACAGCCCGCACAACCCCTCGGGCGCAAGTCTGGCGCGTTCGACCTGGGATGCCCTGGCCGAACTGTGCATCGGTCATGACCTGTGGCTGATTTCCGATGAGGTCTATAGCGAGCTGTTGTATGAAGGCGAGCACATCAGCCCCGGCAGCCTGCCGGGCATGGCCGAGCGCACGGCGACCTTGAACAGCCTGTCCAAGTCCCATGCCATGACTGGCTGGCGCGTGGGCTGGGTGGTGGGCTCGACAGCCCTGGCCACACATCTGGAAAACCTGGCGCTGTGCATGCTCTACGGTTCGCCGGACTTCATTCAGGACGCTGCCGTAGTGGCCCTGGAACAACAGTTGCCAGAGCTGGTGGCGATGCGCGACGCCTACCGCCAGCGCCGCGACCTGGTCTGCCAGTGCCTGGCCGATTGCCCGGGACTGAAGGCGCTCAAGCCGGACGGTGGCATGTTCGTGATGGTCGATATCCGCGAAACCGGCCTTAGCGCTCAGGACTTCTCAAACCGTTTGCTGGACCGCCATGGTGTGTCGGTGCTGGCCGGTGAAGCCTTCGGTCCGAGTGCGGCGGGGCATATCCGCCTGGGTCTGGTACTGGGTGACGAGCCGCTGCGCGATGCCTGTCAGCGCATTGCCCGTTGCGCGGCGGAATTGATGGAGGCCAAGGCCCATGCGTGAATACTCACGGTTGTTTATCGATGGCACCTGGCAGGTGCCGTCCGGGCAGGGCATGGCCGAAGTGATCGACCCGGCCAGCGAGACGGTCGCCGGTCGCGTGCCACTGGGCAACGAAGAAGACGTCAACCGTGCCGTAGCGGCAGCGCGCCAGGCATTTGCCGAGTGGTCGCGTACGCCATCGAGTGTACGGGCAGGTTACATCCGGGCCTTGGTCGTGCAATTGACGGCGCGCGCCGAGGAAATGGCCAGCGTCATCACCGCCGAGCTGGGCATGCCGGTGCAGTGGTGTCGTCCCGTGCAGGTAGACGGGCCGATCGCCGGGCTTGAGCAGTACATTGAACTGGCCGGCCTGATGGATGAAGTGCGCGAGGTCGGTAATTCTCTGGTGTACCGCGAAGCCGTCGGCGTCTGCGCGTTCATCAACCCGTGGAATTACCCGCTGCACCAGTTGATTGGCAAACTCGCTCCAGCCTTGGCAGCAGGCTGCACGGTAGTGGTCAAGCCAAGCCAGGAAACCCCGTTGCACGCTTTCCTGCTGGCCGAAATGATCGAAGCCATCGGCTTGCCGGCCGGGGTATTCAACCTGGTCAGCGGGCCCGGCTCGAAAGTCGGCGAAGCACTGGCCCGCCATCCGCAGGTCGATATGGTCTCGTTCACCGGTTCCACCGGTGCCGGTGTGCGCGTGGCTCAGGCCGCTGCGCCGACGGTGAAACGCGTGTGCCTGGAGCTCGGTGGCAAGTCGCCGTTGCTGATTACCGCCGATGCCGACCTTGACGCCGCTGTGCGCTACGGCGTGCAGGACGTAATGATCAACTCCGGGCAGACCTGCACCGCCTTGACCCGCATGTTGCTGCCTGCCAGCCGCTATGCCGAGGCTGTGGAGATCGCCCTGGACGAGACCCGCAAACTGGTCATGGGCGATCCGCAAGACCCGCAAAGCTTCCTCGGGCCGATGTGTTCGGCGGCGCAGCGGCGCACGGTGCAGGATTACATCCGCATCGGCCAGGAGGAGGGCGCGCGCTTGCTCTGTGGCGGTGATAGCGCACCGGGCTTCGAGCGCGGCTTCTATGTGCAGCCAACCCTGTTCGCCGACGTCGATAACCGCATGCGCATTGCTCAGGAGGAAATTTTCGGCCCGGTATTGTGCCTGATCCGTTACGACGACGAAGCACAGGGCATTGTCCTGGCCAACGATTCACCCTTTGGTTTGTCCAGCGCCGTCTGGGCAGCTGACCGCGAGCGCGCCTTGCAACTGGGCCGGCAACTGCGTGCCGGGCAGTGCTTCGTCAATGGTGCGGCCTTCAACTACCAGGCGCCGTTTGGCGGCTACAAACAGTCGGGTAACGGTCGGGAGTGGGGCGAGGAGGGCCTGGCGGAGTTCGTTGAGATCAAGGCCATGCAGATCTGATCTGAAGTACTCCGGGCAGGCTCAGGCTTGCTCGGCTTTCTCCAGCGGCTTGTCGAACGCCACAAACAATTGATCAGCGGTAATCGCACCGAGGTCCAGGCGCATGTTGGCCTCCAGCATGGCGAACAGCCGGGTGAACACTTCGAACACCTTGCAGTGGTCTTCCAGCCCGGAGAAGGGGTTGTCGATCTTCTCGGCGATCAGCGAGCTTTCCTGCACCGCGTCATACACCTCGCGCAGGGTGATTTCACTGGCCGGACGGGCCAGGGTCAAGCCGCCGCGGGCGCCGCGCCAGGACTTGAGGATGTTGGCCTTGACCATCAGCGAGACCAGGCTGCGCACACGCGTAGGGTGGGTCTTGACCCATTTGGCGATGGTCTCGGTACGCAGTTTCTGCGGGGCGTTGGCGGCCACGAACGACAGAATGTACGAGGCGGTGATCAGGCGGGTGGACTGGCTCATAGTCTGCGGAATCCTTAGAAAAACACTGTATGTAGGAGCGGATTCATCCGCGATGGGGCGCGTAGCGGCCCCAAAAATGGGCCTGCTGCGCAGTCCATCGCGGATAAATCCGCTCCTACAAAAAGTTAGCCCATCAGGGGCTTGGCAGCGGTGTGTGATTGAGTCTAATGTAATTGTCACGATGACAAATACAAATATTTGCAGCATCGATGCGTGCGAAGTCGGCTGAATCCTTTTCTCTGCGCTTCAACAGGGGCAATGCCATGAGCGATAACAACAACAAAATTACTCAAGCGATGCACGACGGCGGCTTGCCGCGTCGCGATTTTCTCAAGTACAGCGCCACTGCAGCCGCGGTGGCCGGCGCTTTCAGCCTTGGCCTGCCGATGCGTGGCTGGGCCGAGGAGGCCACGCCCAAAGCCGGTGGCGTGCTGCGCATGGGCCTGGCCGGTGGCAGTACCACCGACTCGCGCGATCCGGGGACCTGGGCCGATACCTTCACCTTTGTCGGCTTCTCGGCGGTGTACAACACCCTCAGCGAGATCGCCGTGGATGGCAGCGCCATTCCGGAGCTGGCCGAGCGCTGGGAGCTGAGCCCCGATGCACGGATCTGGACCTTCACCCTGCGCAAGGGCGTGACCTTCCACAACGGCAAAACCCTGGATGCCAACGACGTGGTGGCCTCGATCCAGCATCACCTGGGCGACAAATCCACCTCGGCAGCCAAGACCGTGCTCGGTGACGTGGCTCAGGTGCGCGCCGAGGGCAACGATACCGTGGTGTTCGAGCTGCATTCGGGCAACGTCGACTTTGCCTATGTGGTCGCCGACTATCACCTGGCGATCATGCCGGCCAAGGACGGTGCCGCCGACTGGCAGTCTGGCGTGGGCACCGGCGGTTACCGCCTCAAGGGCTTCGAGCCCGGCGTGCGCATGGACCTGGAGCGCAGCCCGGATTACTGGAAAGCGGGCCGGGCGCATTTTGCCAGCGCCGAGCTGCTGGCCATCGCCGATGGCGCCGCGCGGGTCAACGCCCTGGTCACCGGCCAGGTCGATGTGATCAACAAGGTCGACCTGAAAACCGTGGCCTTGCTCAAGCGCAACCCGAACCTGGCCATCGAAGAAACCAAAGGCGCCCAGCACTACACCTTCCCGATGCTGACCGACAGCACGCAGTTCCAGGACAACAACATCCGCCTGGCGCTCAAGCATGCGATCAACCGCGAGACCTTGCTCGCCTCCGTGCTCTACGGCTACGGCCAGATCGGCAACGATCACCCGATCCAGCCCGGCAGCCGCTTTATCAATAGCGCTCTGGAGCAGCGCCCTTATGACCCGGACAAAGCGCGCTTCTACCTGCGCCAGGCCGGCGTCGACTCGCTCAAGGTGCGCCTGCAAGCCTCCGATGCTGCCTACACCGGTGCGGTGGACGCTTCGGTGCTGTTCAAGGAGCAGGCGCGTCAGGCCGGTATCGACATCGATGTGGTCCGCGAGCCGGCCGACGGCTTTTTCAGCAACGTGTGGATGAAGCAACCTTTCACCACCTCGTTCTTCTACAGCAGCCTGACCGCCGACCGCATGTTCAGCATCGGTTACGCCAAAGGTGCGGCCTGGAACGAAACGCACTGGGACAACCCACGCTTCAACCAGTTGCTCAATGCCGCCCGTGGCGAGATGAACGCGCCGCTGCGCCAGGAGATGTACAACGAAATGCAGGCCCTGTGCCGCGACGAAGGCGGGGCGATCGTGCCGCTGTTTGCCAGCTCCGTGGCCGCGCGCTCCAAGCGTGTCACCCATGGCGGCGTGACTGCGCCCTACGGTGAGCTGGACGGCCTGCGCCTGATCGAGCGCTGGTGGCAGGCCTGAGGGCTGAACCGCAGTGCCACCTTTCGTTGTGTCTGTTCGAGGAATTGTCCGGTGAATAGTCTTTACAAACTGCTTGTGCAGCGCCTGGCCGTGTCGCTGTTCGCGGTGGCGGTGATTATCTTCCTGGCCGTGGGCATGCTGCCTGGCGACGTCGCCGAGGCGATGCTCGGCCAGGCCGCCACACCCGAAACCGTCGCCGCGCTGCGGGCCCAGCTGGGCCTGGATGTACCGGCACTGACCCGCTTCGGCCAGTGGGCCTGGCAACTGCTGCACGGTGATCTCGGCCTGTCGCTGGCCAACCAGCGGCCGATTGCCGAGCTGATCGGCAGCCGCCTGGCCAACACTTTCAGCCTGGCCGCGCTGGCGGCCCTGGTGTCGGTGCCGGTGGCGCTGCTGCTGGGCATGCTCGCGGCGCTGTACCGCAACAGCTGGTTCGACCGCCTGCTCAACACCAGCGCCTTGAGCGCGGTGTCGTTCCCCGAGTTCTTCGTCGCCTACATCCTGATCCTGGTGTTCGCGGTGAAGCTCAACTGGTTGCCGAGCATCTCCAACCTGGCCCCGGGAGCCAGTTTTGCCGAAGTGCTGGAGCGTTCGCTGTTGCCGGTGCTGACCCTGAGCCTGGTGGTGATCGCACAGATGATGCGCATGACCCGTGCGGCGCTGATCAACCTGCTGGCCAGCCCCTATATCGAGATGGCCCGGCTCAAGGGCATCAGCCCGGCGCGGATCATCTTCCACCATGCCTTGCCCAACGCCCTGGCACCGATCATCAACGTCGTCGCGCTGAACTTGGCCTACCTGGTGGTGGGCGTGGTGGTGGTCGAGGTGGTGTTCGTGTATCCCGGCCTCGGCCAGTTGCTGGTCGATTCGGTGGCCAAGCGTGACATCCCGGTGGTGCAGGCCTGCAGCCTGATCTTCGCCGCGACCTACATCCTGCTCAATACCACGGCCGATGTGCTGTCGATTGCCAGCAATCCACGCCTGATGCATCCCAAGGGGTAAGCCATGAGCCTGATCAAACAACTGCTGCGCGCGCCCTTGAGCGCCCAGTTCGGCCTGCTGGTGATTGTGTTGTATGTGCTGGTGGCGCTGTTTGCCCCGGTGTTGGCGCCCTATGGCGAAACCCAGGTGGTCGGCGAGGGTTTCGCGCCGTGGGGCAGCGAGTTCCTGCTGGGCACCGATAACCTCGGGCGCGATATGTTCAGCCGCCTGGTCTACGGCGCTCGCAACACCCTGGGGATTGCCTTTCTGACCACCGTCCTGGCCTTTGCCCTGGGCGGCTTCTGCGGGCTGGTGGCGGCGATCAAGGGCGGCTGGATCGATCAGGGCCTGTCGCGGGTGGTAGACATTCTCATGGCCATCCCGCAACTGATCTTTGCCTTGCTGATCCTCAGTGTGGTCGGCACCACGGCGACTTCGCTGGTGCTGGTGATTGCCCTGCTGGATGCCACACGGGTGTTTCGCCTGTCACGGGCGGTGGCCATGACCGTGGTGGTCCAGGACTTTGTCGAAGCGGCGCGTTTGCGCGGGGAAGGGCTGTGGTGGCTGGTCAGCCGCGAAGTACTGCCCAATGCCGCAGCGCCCTTGATCGCCGAGTTTGGCCTGCGCTTCTGCTTTGTCTTCTTGTTCATCAGCGCGCTGTCGTTCCTGGGCCTGGGCATCCAGCCACCAACCGCCGACTGGGGCAGCATGGTGCGCGACAACGCGGTGCTGATTACCTTCGGTGATATCAGCCCGCTGTTGCCGGCGCTGGCCGTGGCCTTGATCACCGTCAGTGTCAATTTCGTCGTGGATTGGGTGCTGCATGCATCCAGCGGCCTCAAGGAGTGCTGAGCATGAGCCAAGCGAATAATCAGAAGCCGCTGCTGGAAATCCGCGACCTGCGCATCGAAGGCCATTACGAGGACGCCTGGCATCCGTTGATCAAAGGCATCGACCTGACCCTGCAACGCGGTGAGGTGCTGGGGCTGATCGGCGAGTCGGGAGCCGGCAAGTCGACACTGGGCCTGGCGTCGATGGGTTATGTGCGCGATGGCTGCCGGATCACCGGTGGATCGGTGCGGTTCGACGGCATGGAGCTGGTCGGCGCCGGTGCCGAAACCTTGCGCAAGCTGCGTGGCCTGCGTATCGCCTATGTCGCACAAAGTGCTGCGGCGTCGTTCAACCCGGCCCACCGCCTGATCGACCAGCATGTCGAAACCGCCGTGAAGAACGGCGGCATCGACCGCGCCCAGGCTGAAGCCGAAGCGGTGGAATTGTACCGCGTGCTGCGCCTGCCCAATCCCGAGCAGATCGGCCAGCGCTATCCGCACCAGGTTTCCGGCGGCCAGCTGCAACGGGTGATGACCGCCATGGCCATGGCGTGCCATCCGGACCTGATCATCTTCGACGAACCGACCACCGCGCTCGACGTTACCACTCAGATCGAAGTGCTGGCAGCCATTCGCGATGCAGTGAAAACCTACGGCAGCGCAGCGCTGTACATCAGTCACGACCTGGCGGTGGTGGCGCAGATGGCCGACCGCATCATGGTCTTGCGCCACGGCAAGCTCGTGGAGGAGGCCGACACCCGCAGCATGCTCAACGCACCACAGCAGGACTACACCAAGTCGCTGTGGGCGGTGCGCAGTTTTCGCACCGAGCCCAAACCTTGCCCGCTGCAGCAACGGCCGCTGCTTGAGGTACGCCAGGCGAGTGCCAGTTACGGCCAGCAACCGGTCCTGCATGACGTCTCGCTGAAACTTCACCGCGGCCAGACCCTGGCGGTGATCGGTGAGTCCGGCAGTGGCAAGAGCTCCACCGCGCGCCTGATCACCGGCCTGCTGCCACCGACGGCGGGGCAGGTGCTGTATGACGGAGAAGCCTTGCCGGCCGACTTCCGCCAGCGCAGCAAGGAGCAACTGCGGCGGATCCAGATGATCTACCAGATCCCCGACACCGCACTGAACCCGCGCCAGCGCATTGTCGACATCATCGGTCGGCCACTGACCTTCTACCTCGGGCTCAAGGGCCAGGCCATGCGCAAACGGGTGGCCGAACTGCTGGAGATGATCGAGCTGGACCCGGCGCAGTACATGGAGCGCCAGCCCCGCGAGCTGTCCGGCGGGCAGAAGCAGCGGATCTGCATCGCCCGGGCGCTGGCCGCCGAACCGCAGTTGATCATCTGCGACGAGGTGACTTCGGCGCTGGATCAACTGGTGGCCGAAGGCGTGCTCAAGCTGCTCAACCGTATTCAGCAGCAGCTGGGGGTGGCCTACCTGTTCATCACCCACGACGTCGCCACCGTGCGCGCCATCGCCGATGAAGTGCTGGTGATGCAGCGCGGGCGGGTGGTCGATCACGGCAGCCGCGAAGCCATTTTCACCCCGCCGCACCGCGACTACACCGGGCTGCTGTTCTCATCCGAGCCGGAGATGGACCCGGACTGGCTGGACCGCTTGCTGGCCGCACGCGCCACGCCTTCAACCTTGCAACCTGTTTAAAGGAACGCTGTCATGAATGTATTGATCGTCCACGCCCACCCCGAGCCGCAATCTTTCACCGCCGCCCTGCGTGACAAGGCCGTAGAGACCTTCCAGGCCCAGGGCCATCAGGTGCAGGTCAGCGACCTGTATGCGATGAACTGGAACCCGGTGGCCAGCGCCGACGACTTCGGCACCCGTGAAAACCCCGAGTACCTGGTCTATGCCCTGGAGCAGCGCCTGGGGGTCAAGAGTGGTGCGATTGCCGCGGATATCCAGCAGGAACTGGACAAGCTGTTGTGGGCGGACCTGGTGGTGCTGAACTTCCCGATCTTCTGGTTCTCGGCCCCAGCCATGCTCAAGGGCTGGATCGACCGGGTGCTGGTCTCCGGGGTCTGCTATGGCGGCAAGCGCTTCTACGACCAGGGCGGCCTGGCGGGCAAGAAAGCCCTGGTGACTGTGACCCTCGGCGGGCGTGAGCACATGTTCGGCGAAGGCGCGATCCACGGTCCGCTGGAAGACATGCTGCGGCCGATCCTGCGCGGCACCCTGGCCTATGTCGGTTTTGAGGTGCTGGAGCCGTTCGTGGCCTGGCATGTGCCGTACATCAGCGAAGACGCGCGCAAGGCGTTTTTGCACAGCTATCAGCAGCGCCTGGAGCACCTGTCGGATGACCAGCCGATGGTCTTCCCGCGGCTGTCACAGTTCGATGAAGCCCTCTACCCACTGGCCTGACAGACGTTAACCCACCTCCTCGCGGGGCAACCTCAGGTTGCCCCCGGCTTGCCCCTCGCTGATCACAGTCCAGCACGCTTTACCACAGGGCAGATACGCCTTTTTGTAAGCCATTTGGACGATGTTTCCTCGCCCCCCAGCCGCGACTATCCCCTGCAGGCAATGCCCCCTTCACGCCCCGCGCAGCCCGCGCGGAAGCGGAGCAGAACAAGAGGATTGGCCGCATGAACGTCCTTGTGTACCTGAGTCATGAAACGGAGCGACTGCTATGCGCTCGTTGATCGGATATCTGGTCTGCCTGGTGGTGGCGGCAACCATCGCCTTCGCCTTCGCCCCCAGATCTGCCCCCGAAGCTGTCGACCAACCGCTGCGCACCGACCGTGTGCAGATCAACGCCTTGCTCAAGCTCGGCGAGCGGGTGGTGGCGGTGGGCGAGCGCGGCAGCATTCTGCTTAGCGACGACCAGGGCGTGAGCTGGCAAGCGGCGGTGTTGCAGCCGCAACGCAATGTCGCGCTGACCGCGCTGGTCGATCTGGGCCAGCAACGTGTGCTGGCGGTGGGGCACGACGGCTGGATCCTGCGCTCCAGCGACGGCGGCAGCCACTGGCAGGAGGTTCGCCACGACGACAGCCTTGGCGAGCCGCTGCTGGGCGCCTGGTCTGCGGGCGGTGAACGGGTGCTGGCCTACGGCAGTTTTGGCAAGTTCTACCAGTCCGACGATGCCGGGCTGAGCTGGCACAGCCTGGCGCTGGAGGTCGACAGCGCGCACCTGAACAGCATGGACGGCGGCACTGACGGGCGGCGCATGCTGGTCGGCGAGCAGGGCCTGGTGTTGCGCAGCCGCGACGCGGGCCTGCACTGGCAGACCCTGCCGGCGTTCTACAACGGCTCGCTGTTTGGCGTGGTGCGCTTGAGCGCCGATCTCTGGGTCAGCTACGGCATGCGCGGCCATGTGTTCGTCAGCCAGGACTTTGGCGACAGCTGGAGCCCGCTCAAGGTCGGTAACAGCTTGCCGCTGTACGGCCATGTGCGCCTGCCCGAGCAGGGTGGGCTACTGATCGTTGGCGCCGGCGGTTCGCTGGTGCGTCTTGATGGCCGTGGCCAGCTGGTCGGTGTCGGTCGCCTAGCCGGGCTCGGCACCCTGACCTCGGCGGTCATCCTTGGCTCACGCTTGTTGGTAGGTGGCGAGCGTGGGGTATTCCAGGATTCCGGTGGCAGCGTTGCCGCCCTTGGCAAGTGAGAGGCGGGCAATGAATCAAGCTAAAAGCTGGGTGACGCGCAGTGTCGTGCGCATCGCCGACTACCTGATGGCATGGCGCAAGGGCTTGCTGGTGCTGTTCGTGCTGCTGACCCTGGGCCTGGGCTACAGCGCCACCCATACCCACCTGGACCCTGGCTTCAGCAAGCAGATTCCGGTGCGCCATGAGTTCATGGTCAACTTCCTGCGCTTCAGTCAGTACTTCACTGGCGCCAACCGTTTCTTGGTCAGCGTGCAGTGGAAGGGCGAGGGCGATATCTATAACGCGGAGTTCCTCGACACCCTGCGCAAAGTCAGCGACGAGGTGTTCTTCATCTCCGGGGTCAACCGCGCTAGCGTGACTTCGTTGTTCACCGCTAATGTGCGTTACATCGAAATCACCGAAGAAGGCTTTTTCGGTGACGTGGTGGTGCCGCCGCGCTTCGACGGCTCGGCCCGTGACCTGGCCCAGGTGCGTAGCAATGCCGCCGCCTCCGGGCAGATCGGCCGGCTGGTGGCCAACGACCTGAAAGCGGCGATGGTCCGCGCCGACCTGCAAGATCTCGACCCGCAGACCGGCAAGCCCGTGGACTACGCCCAGGTAGCCCAGCGCCTGGAAGACATTCGCGCCAAGTACAGTAACGCGCAGATCGAAATCAACATCGTCGGCTTCGCCAAGCTGGTGGGCGATGTGGTCGAGGGGCTGAACATCGTCATCGGCTTCTTTGTCATCGCTTTTGTGATTACCGGCATGCTCTTGTGGCTGTACTCACGCTCCTGGCGCCTGACAGTGGTGGCGCTGGTGGTGGCCTTGCTGCCGGTGGTCTGGCTGCTCGGCCTGCTGCCGTTGCTGGGCCTGGGCATCGACCCGATGTCGATCCTGGTGCCGTTCCTGATTTTCTCCATCGGCGTGTCCCACGCGGTGCAGATGACCAATGCCTGGAAACAGGAGGTGCTGGCCGGGCGCACTTCGGTGCAGGCGGCCCACGGCGCATTCTGCAAGATCTTCATTCCCGGCTCCCTGGCGTTGCTGATGAATGCCCTGGGCTTTGCCGTGATCATGCTGATCGACATCCCCATCGTGCATGAACTGGGGGTGACCGCGTGCATCGGTGTGATGCTGATGATCGTCACCAACAAGCTGATGTTGCCGGTGATCATCGCCGACCTGCGTCTGGAGCCTGCCGTGCTGCGCCGCGCCAAGGCCGACAGCGCTGCGCGCCATCGCCTGTGGTGGCGCTTGTCGGCGCTGGCCGAACCCAAGCCGGCCTTGAGCGTGTTTGCCCTGAGCCTGTTGCTGCTGGCGGCTGGCGCCTACAAGGCACGGGACCTGGCGGTGGGTGATATCGGTGCCGGTGCACCGGAGCTGCGTGCCGATTCGCGCTACAACCTCGACAACCAGAAAATCGTCGGCAGCTACTCCATCGGCCTGGACGTGCTCTCGGTGTTTGTCGCGGTCAACGGCATCGAAGAAGGCTGCCTGTCACCGGCGGTGATGCGCGCGGTGGAAGCGTTCGATTTTCGCATGCGTGCGGTCAAGGGCGTGCAATCGGTACAGAGCGTGGCGGGCATGGGCAAGGTGGTGATTGCCGGCAACAACGAAGGCAACCCGCGCTGGGCGGCGATTCCCGGTTCCGCCCGTGGCCTGAGCCAGGGCGCGCGGGCCTACATGCCGGACGACGGGCTGGTCACCGACGGTTGCCAGCAGATGCAGATCCTGGTGTTCCTTGCCGACCATGAAGGCGCCACGGTCAGCCACGTGCTTGGCGAAGCCCAGCGCATTATCCAGCAGGTCTCTACTCCGGAACTGACCTTCTACCTGGCCGGTGGCAATGTCGGGGTGATGGCGGCCTCCAACGAGGCGGTCAAGCACGCCGAGATCTTCATGCTCGCCGCACTGTTTGGCTCGGTCGCGCTGTTCTGCTGGCTGACCTTCCGCTCCATTCGCGCCGTACTGTGCATCCTCGTGCCTCTGGCGATTGTTGCAATCCTGTGCAATGCGCTGATGGCGCTGCTGGGCATCGGCCTGAAAGTCGCCACCTTGCCGGTGATGGCCCTGGGCGTTGGCGTCGGGGTCGACTACGGCATCTATCTGTATGAACGCATCCAGCACGAAATGGCCGCCGGTGCGAGTCTGCGCGAAGCGTTCTATCAGGCCATGTGCCAACGCGGCACGGCGGCGGTGTTTACCGCCCTGACCATGTCCATCGGGGTGATTACCTGGGCCTTTGCGCCGCTCAAGTTCCAGGCCGACATGGGCGTGCTGCTGTCGTTCATGTTCCTGGTCAACGTGCTCGGGGCGATATTCCTCTTGCCGGCGCTAGCCGCCTGGTTCAATCGCGGTCGCCGGCTGGTGCCTGCCAATCCTGCGCCGCAGCCTGCGCCACAAGGGGAGTACTGCCTGAAATCGAGCCCGGCTGCGCGGGACTCGCATTAAGTAAAAATAAATCGCCGCGACCTATTGTCGCGGCGAGCTGCAACGTGCAGGTTGTACTGGGCTTGCGCCGCGATCAAAACAATAACAATAAAAGGGCAGGCCATCGGGCCTTACCCGAGCAAGGAGACGACTGTGGAAACTCCCGTGTTGACTCATGAAATACTGGCCGCACTGGGCCTGGACCTTGCCGACTACGACCGTCTGGTGGGTGACATTTATGATGGTGCGCTCGATCCCAAACCCCTGGCGCGCACCCTGGAAAACCTGCGCATGGCCTTCCAGGCCAACTACGTCACCCTGATCCTGCGGGTTCCGGATCAGCCCGACATGGCGGTGATGATCATCGCCGGCGACATCGAAGGCGAGGGCGAGGTCATCTACATGGCTTACCCGCAGGCCAACCGGCCGTTCGACAACCAGCCACAGGACGTCGTGTTTACCGTCGACGACATCATGACGCCGAGCCAATGGGAACAGAGCTCGTACTTCAAGATGTACTGCAGCCAGCAGAACGTCTACCACGTCATGGGCGCGGATATTTCCACTCACGAAGGCGGGCTCCTGCGCTTTCGCGTGACCCGGGCCAAGGCCGCGCCGAAGTTCTCGGTCAATGACCGCGCCCTGTGCGCGATGTTCCTACCTCATCTGCGCCGCGGCCTGAACATCCACAACCTGCTCGATCGCAGTGAATCGCTGAGCGACCTCTACGCTCAGGCCATCAGCCGCCTGTCGGTGGCCACCCTGGTGCTCGACGAGAGTGGCAGCGTGCTGCGGGTCAACCCGGTGGCCCAGGGCATCCTTGCCAGCGGCGATGGCCTGAAACTGGTCGGCGGCCGTCTGGAAGCCACCTACCCAAGCGACAACCGCGAGCTGCAGCGCTTGATTCGTGCCGCCTTCGCCCAGGACACGGTAAAGAGCGCCGACGCCATGTCGGTGACCCGGCCGTCCGGGCAGGTCAACCTGGGCCTGGTGGTCGAACCCATTCCGTCCCTGGACTGGGCCGATGAGAAGGGCAAACCGGCGGCGCTGGTGTACATCCGCGATGCCGCGAGCAAGTCGCTGGCCAGCGAAGTGGTGACCAAGCAGCTGTTCAACCTGACCAAGGCCGAGACCGCGCTGGCCATGGAACTGGCCAACGGTCTGTCGCTGGAAGAGGCCGCCGAAACCCTGAACATTCGCCGCAACACCGCGCGTGCGCACCTGCGCTCGATCTTCTCGAAGACCGGCGTGCGTCGCCAGACCGAGCTGGTGCGCATTCTGCTCAACAGCGTGGTGGCCCTGGGTAAGCCGCAGGCGACCCTTAAGGTCGCAGCGAAACCCAAGGTTCAGGTGCCGCCCTTGACTCTGGCCAGCCGTCGCCAGGCGTAGTCCGCACAGACGATGCCGACGCCGGGCTGGGCTAGTGATACTGCCTGAACCACTCATGGAGACTCACCTATGCCAGTTACAGCTATCAGCGGTAGCGCCTCGGGGATTGGTGCAGCGGTCAGCGCCTTGCTGCGCGCTGCCGGGCACCGGGTTATCGGCATCGACCGTACCAATGCCGAAGTGCTTGCCGACCTTTCCACCGCCCACGGCCGTGAAGCCGCTATCGCCGCGGTGCTTGAACAGTGCGACGGTGTGCTCGATGGCTTGGTGTGCTGCGCCGGCGTTGGTGTCACCGCGCCATCCTGCGGGCTGATTCTTTCGGTGAATTACTTCGGCGTGAGCGAACTGCTGGATGGCCTGGCCCCAGCGCTGGCCAAGGGTAACCAGCCTGCGGCGCTGGTCATCGGCTCTGTCGCCGCCACCCAGCCGGGCGTCGAACAGCAACCAATGACCGAAGTGTTGCTGGCCGGCAATGAAGCCGACGCCTGCGCCCTGGCCGATAGCCTTGGCCAGCCGCATTTTGCCTATGCCTGCTCCAAGTACGCGATCACCCAGCATGCCCGGCGCCTGACCAAGCCCTGGGCGCAGCAGGGCATTCGCCTCAATGTGGTGGCACCTGGCGCGGTGCAGACGCCCTTGCATCAGGCATCGCTGGACGACGCCCGCTTTGGCAAGGCCGTGCGTGAGTTCGTCGCGCCGCTGGGACGCTCCGGTACCCCCGAGGAAATCGCCGCCCTGGTGGCCTTCCTGCAGTCGCCACAGGCGGCCTTCATCCACGGCAGCGTGGTGTTTATCGACGGCGGCATGGATGCCATGGTCCGCCCGCAACGTTTCTAGAAGGACACCCCATGAACAAAGTGGCATTCATTACCGGCGCCAGCCGTGGCATCGGTCGTGCAGCGGCGCTGGCGTTTGCCCGCGCAGGCTTTGACCTGGCGATCAGCGCGCGCACCGTCGACGAAGGCGAGCAGCATGAACACGCCTTGCGCGATGCTGTGGGCGAGCCGCTGGCGGGCAGCCTGAACAGCACCGCCGAGGCGATCCGCGCCCTCGGGCAACGGGTGCTGGTGGTGCCCATGGACCTGCTCGACAGCGCCTCGGCGCTGGCGGCCTGTGCGCAGGTGATCGCTGAGTTCGGGCGCATTGATGTGCTGGTCAATAACGCGATCTACCAGGGCCGTGACCTCAACAGCAGCTTCCTGCAATTGCAGGCGCAAACCCTTGAACGGGTGTTCCAGGGTTACGTCCTGACGCCTTTCCTGCTGACTCGCGCGGTGGCCGAGCAGATGCTCGAACAGGGTGGCGGGGTGATCATCAACGTCACCTCCGGGGCCGGTGAAAGCGATCCGCCCGTGGCCGCCGACAACGGCGGTTGGGGCTACGCCTATGGCGCCGGCAAGGCAGCGGTGTCGCGCTTGGCGGGGGTGTTGGCGGTGGAATTGGGTGAGCGCGGTATCTGTGCCTACACCCTCAATCCCGGGGTGGTGAGCACCGAAGCCTTGAAAGCGACCATTGGTGACAAGGGCGTGATCGCCCTGCGCGCCGGCATCGCGCCGCCAGAGGTGCCGGCACAGGTGATGCTGTGGCTGGCGACCTCAGCCGAGGCCCCGGGCTATCAGCGGCGCACGATTGCCGCGCAGTCGTTGGCCCTGGAGCAGGGGATTGTCGCGGATTGGCGCTAACTGTCGGACCTCCTTGTTAGAACCCGCTCTCGCGTAACAGCACGGCTGCGACATGGATCAGCCCTTCGCCGAGCAAGCTGCGCCGCTCGCCGGCGATCTGCACGCGGCCGCGGGTTTCGCGCAGGGTCGGTGGGGCACCGTCGAGCTGGATCAGGACATGAAACAGCGGTGGCGTGGGGAGCAGCTCCTTGCCCCGGCTGGCAACGGTCAACGGCCCGCCAAAGCGTGAAGCGAGCATGGCGTGGTGCAATTGACTGACCCGGGTACTGCCGATGGTCAGCACCGTGCCGTTGATGGGCACAGGTTGCCCCTCGGGGTAGAAGCGCACGGCACCGCCCTGGATCAGGTGCTGCACCTCATCCTGATCGACGTAGGCATCTACTTGCCAATGACGCGGATCGACCAGAATACCGATGGCTTCGCGGCTGTGTACCCACTGACCCGGTTGCCGGGCCGGATCCAGGTCCAGCCATTGGCCGGCGAAGGGTGCCTGCAAGGTCAGGCGGGCAATCTCGGAGCGCGCCGCACGGGCTTCTTCGAACTGCACATCCAGGCGCTGGCGGGTTGCGATGGCCTGGTCGGCCCCTGAAGGGTCGGCAATCAAACCACCGAGGCGGGCCTGATAGCTCCTGGCACTGGCCTCGCTGCTGGACAGCCGTGAGGCAATGTCGGGTTCATCGAGTGTCACCAGCGCCGCGCCGACAGCGACCGTGCCCGCCGGATGCAGGGCCTGCAAGCGTGCCGGGTAAGGGGCGAAGACGCGCAACTGGTGTTCGGCGCGGGCCACGCCCATGGCCTGGACCTGGGTGCGCCAGGGCACTGCCAGGAGCAGCAGCACCAGCGCGCCAATCACCCACCAGGTGTGGCGATGGCCGGTACGGATGCCGTCACGATGCTGCCACCAGTACTTCAGCTCACGCCAGACCGGCATGAGGATGAACCAGGCCACTTCCACGGCAAACAGCAGGATGCCCAGCAGCTTGAAGAACAGCAGGTACACGGCCACGGCGATGCCCAGAAACAGCACCAGGCGATAGACCCAGGTAACCATGGCAAACGCCACCAGCGCCCGGCGCTTGCCGGGGCTGAATGCTTCTGGCCAGTCTTCGTCAAGGCCGAGCAGCAGCCGGCGCAAGGTGACCCGTGCCAGGGCCGAGGAACGCTCGTGCAGATTGGGAAAATCCAGCAGGTCGGAAAGGATGAAGTAACCGTCAAAACGCATGAACGGGCTGGCATTGAGTGCCAGCGACAACACCCAGCTGGTGGTGGCCAGATAGAGCAGGGCGTTGCGCAACGGGCCGGGGTCGGACAAGGCCCAGCCAAGTGTGGCCAACCCGGCCAGGGCCAGCTCGGTAATGATCCCCGCCGAGGCGATTGCCAGGCGTTGTCTGGCGCTACGCAGCTTCCAGCTCTCGCCGGTATCGGTATAGAGCATCGGCCACATCACCACGAAGGCGATGCCCATATGGCCCACGCGCAGCCCCAGGCGGGTGGCCACCAAGGCGTGGCCCAGCTCATGCAGGGTCTTGGCCAGCGCCAGAGCGATGGCAAAGCTGACCAGGCCGGAGGCGGAAAACGACTCGACCACCGCTGTGGTGAAGGTATCCCATTGTTGCAGCACCAGCAGGATGCCGGTAATGCTCAGGAGCAACACGGCTATTGCGGTCAGGGGCTGGAACACCCAGTCGAGTTTCTTCGCCAGCGACTGCAAGTGCTGTTGCGGACGCAGTAGCGGCACGCGAAAGAACAGGTAATGGTGCAGCCACCAACGCCAGCTCAACCAGGCATTTTCCTGGCTACGCGCCGCCATGCGCGCAAGCGCCTCGCGACCGGGACGGAGCAACTGGTTATTCTCCAGAAACTGGCGGAAATCGACGATTTGCTCGACGTCCGGACGCAGCGGCGTTTCGGCATGAATGGCCTTGCAGATATCTTCAGGCGAGCGATCCCAACGCAGCAGGCACTCGAATTCCAGCCAGCCAATGCGGTAGAAGCGGTTGAGCACGGTGTCCTGAATCACCCAGGCCGGTTCGCCATTGCTGTCGGGGGCGGTCTCCAGCAAGCGCAGGTCGTCACGCAGCGAGGGCAGCGGCAGTTCAGCCGCGTTGACGATCACAATCCGCTCCAGGCCCGCAGCGCGGCAAATGGCCGGCGCAGCAGGTAGTAGCCCAGTACCACACGCTCGCCATACAGCCGCGCGGTACCGTGCAGGCCCAGGCGCGCGTGTTCAGGTTGGCCGTCGATGCTGGCGAGCAAACGGTAGGCCACCACACCTTCTTCATTGGCCTGCGCCTGGTAGCTGGTTTCCAGCACGTTGCCCTTGAGCGGGGTCAAGGGGTAGGCGGTGAGAAACAAGGTCACTTCCGCGCCCGGTTCCAGAGCGATGGCATCGGCCACCGGCAACTGGATCAGCATGGCCGGTTGTTTCGGTTCGGCGATCAACAGGATGCGCTCACCGGTGGACACCGGCTTGCCCAGCCAGTCATTGGGGTCGCTGTACACCGCGACTCCAGCCCGCGGCGCGCGCACCTGGGTGCGTTGCAGTTGCGCTTTGACCGCTGCAAGTTCGGCGCGGCGTTGCTGTACACGGCCATTGAGCAAGGTCAGCTCACTTTTGCTCTGGGGGTTGTCGAACGCGCGCTGACTGGCGGCCATCAGTTCTGCATCGGCGACCGCGACCTCCTTGCTCAACACCTCGGCGCGGCTATTGAGGGTGG
Organism: Pseudomonas sp. GZD-222; assembly: GCF_049310525.1. Lineage (NCBI taxonomy): Bacteria > Pseudomonadati > Pseudomonadota > Gammaproteobacteria > Pseudomonadales > Pseudomonadaceae > Pseudomonas > Pseudomonas sp. GZD-222. The sequence continues at coordinate 75,822 of NZ_JBMOWO010000053.1, read as the reverse complement.
TTTCGTCGAGGCGGAACAATGGCGTGTCTTTGTCTACTGCCTGATTGGGCCGCACCTGCATGCTTTCGATGACGCCATCGATGGGCGAACTGATGATCATCGCCTGGCGCGAGACGATCTCGGCCGGCGCCAGCGCGGTCTGCCTGACCGGTACCAGCAACAAGGCCACCGCCACCGCCAGGGCCAGCAACAGTTGGCGCTTGCTGGGACGCCAGCGCAACAGCCGGCGTTGTTTGGTAAAGCCTGCCCAGCAATGTGCCCAGGTGCGCCATAACCCTTCGAACAAGGGCAGCAATGCCGGTGCCGGTGCGCTGTCGAGCAAAAACAGCACCAGACCCAGGCGCTGACCTTCACGGTCATGCAAGGGGATGCACCACACCCCTGAGGGCCACCATTCGGCCCAGCCTTCGTCGATGTCCGCAGGCGGCGTAACCGCGTCGCGGCCAAACCAGTGCGGTTGCTCGTCGTCGAGCTGGGTGGCAATCCAGCGGATCGCGCGCTGCAGCCAGACCAGGTAGGGGGAGTCTTCGCTGGGACGGGCAAGGCCCGACACGCACAGCAACTGCAGGCTTTGCCCCTGTTGCTGGAACACCAGGGCCTGGTGGTACTGCAGCAGCGGGTAAGGATCGTTGGCGATGGAGAACCCCAGCGCGTTCAACGAGTCAGTGGCCAGGGCACGGTCACGCAGCGCTGCAATGGCCAGCAGCAGCTGCGGGTGGGGTAGGGGCTCAGTCATTGGCGCGGGGGAAACGGGCAGTACCGCTCATGCCGGCGATCAGCTCTGGATGGGCGGCGTCCAGCCGCGCTTCCAGCTCCACCGTTTGCGCCACGGCATCGACCCGCGCGTTGATGGCGCTGACATGCGCCGGGTAGGCCTTGCCGGTTTCGAGGATCGTCACCTCCAGGGGCTGATTGTCCTGCAGCTTGGGTAACAGGCTGGAGGGCACATTCAAACGCACCTTCAAGGCCCCGTCACTGACCAGGTCGAACAGCGGCGTACCGGCCGCCACGGTCTGGAAGGGTTTGGCATGGACCTTGGCCACGCGCCCGGCAAACGGCGCCTGGACCACGCAGTAACCGCTCTGGGCCTGGGCCAGGGCGCGGGCGCCGTCGGCCTTTTGCAGTTCGGTATTGGCCATCGCCACCTCCAGATCACCGACCGCATCCAGCTTGCGCAGGTTGCGTTTGGCGTCGAGGTTCTGCCGCGCCATGGTCAGCTCGGCAGCGGCGACCCGCGAACGGGCCTGGGCCTCGGCGCAGTCGAAGCGGGCCAGCACGGCGTCCTTGGCCACCGTCTGGCCAAGGCTGGCCTTGAACTCACCCAGGGTGCCGCTCATCTGGCTGGACAGGGTGGTTTCCAGGCCCGCCACCAACAGCACGCGAATGGTGCCGGGATCATCAGTTTCAGGGGCTGGCGCGGTGTCGGCGGCCAGCGCAGGGGTTAGGACCAGGGACAGAAATACGGCGAGCAAACTGCGCTCAAGGCTGTATGGCATTCGGCGTTCCTTGCGTGCTGACGAGAAGATTGGTGTGTTCCTGTTGCTCCAGCGTGCGCTGGATTTCCCGGGCCAGGGTCTGGATGTCGTGTTGTTCGATCTGTTGCGGCAGGGTGTCCAGGCCAACCGAGTTGTACAACCGGCCCCAGGCGGCCTGGGCGCTGGAGTAGGCGGCCTCGCGCTGGTAGCGCGAAAGCAGGTAGCGGCCCTCGGCGCGAATCACCTCAAGTTCCGAGCCGTACGAGGTGGTGCGCGCTGCCTCGGCATAGTTCAGCAGGCTCTGGTCGACCTGCAGGCTCTGGTTGGCAAACTCGACTTCCTGGCGGGCCAACTGGTAGCGCAAGGTGCCGACCCGTACCTGGGTGAGAATCGCCATCGACAAGGCCACCCGGCGCATGTCATCGGTCTTGCTCTGCGCCTCGGCGGCACTGTTGAGCGACGGCAGCTGCAGCAGGCGCAACAGGTTCATCGACACTTGCAGGCCGGTTTCCGTCCAGCCGCTGTTGTAGAGGAACTTGTTGGAGTCGTACTTGTAGCCGAAATCCACGCTCACGTTCGGCCATAGCTGCGCCTTGGCGATCTTCAGGTCATTCTCGTTGACCCGCTTGCGATACCACTCTTCCATGATTTCCGGGCGGTTCTTCAGCGACAGCAGTTCGAGCTTGTCGATGTCCTGCGACACTTCCGGCAAGCTCGGCTCGGCCTCGTCCGCCAGCACCAGGCGCGAGCCCGGCGGCAGCGACATCAGCGCCGACAGTTCGGCGCGGGCAAATTCCAGGTCCTGGCGACGCACGGTCAGCAGGTAGATGGAATCGAGCAGGGCGCGCTGATAGGCCAATATCTCCTGACGCGGCAACAGCCCTTTGCTTTCTGCCTGGCGCGCCGAGAGCAAGGCCTGGTGGGTGCGCACCAACAAGCGGTCGACCTGAGGCATCAGGCGTTGCGCGCTCAGGGCGCGCCAATAGGCGTTGCGCACATCCTGCAGAACGTTCTGGGCGACTTTGCGCCGGCGTTCCTCGGCCATGAGGATCTGGTCGCTTTTCTGCTGGGTGCGGTAGTAGGCCACGCCAAAGTCGAGCAGGCTCCAGCTCAGACCCAATCCATACAATTGGCGATAGCGCTCTTCGGATGTGGATGCGCGCAAGCTTTCCTCGCGGTCTTCGATACCGATCGAGGTACCGCCGGAATCGTTATTGCGCCCGGCATACCCGGCCGAGGCCACCAGGCGCGGCAGCATCTCGTGGCTGGAAACGTCGCGCAGGTCACTGGCCAGCGCGCTTTCCATCAGTTTCAGACGGTAATCCAGGTTGTACTTCAGGGCCCGGGCAGCGGCTTCATAGAAGGTGATCGGGCGGGTGACCGGCTCTTGATTGGCGTACATCTGCGCCTGGTCGCGAATGATCCGCTGACGGGTTTCATCCTCCGTATATTCATGCGGCTTGGTCGCAGAGCATGCGGCCAGCAACAGGGTGGAGGCGATGGCCGTACTGAACAACGTTTGCGGCAGTCTTAGCATAGTCAGTCCTTGGTCTTTGCTTATTCGCGGGGACGGTTGTCAAGCGCGCGCAGGCGCTCGGCGGCTTCACGCAACTGCGCGCGGAAACCGGCGGCAACGCGTGCTTCGGAAGGTGGCGGCAACTGTGCATCGCCCCGAGTGAGGTGCGCGGCATCGGTGGTGAACACCGACGGGTCGGGCAGCAGGCCATCGGCGCTGAGGTTGATGCGCGATTGGCGTCCGAGGATCCAGGCCATATCGTTTTCACTGGCCTGGCGACTGCCTTGCACCGCCCGGGCGACAAACTGGCCCGGAATCAGGCCCAGGCGCTGATTCAAGGTTTCGCTAAGAATCTCGGGCACCCGACCATAGCTCAGGTTGCTGCCATCGGCCTGCCAGCTGGAGAGTTCGAGGATACCTTCCTGGCGCTCGACCACCGGGCCGACGAATACCACCGGATCGACATCGGGCAGCGGCAGGCGGCGGAACGGGTCGTTACTGTCGCGATCGAAAAATGGCCCGGCCGGGGCCGGGATGAACGGCGCGGCGATGTCCAGGGTGATGGTCAGCTGGGCCAGGTCGGTGGCACCTGCGCGGTCGCTGAGGGTATAGGTGAACACATCCTGCAGAACCCGACCCAGCCCCGCAGCGGCAAGCACTTCAGGGTTGCTCAGGTCGATGGTGTAGGTGTAGCTGCCATCGGTGTTGATCACCAGGGTGCCGTAGCGTCCCGCCAGCGGCTGGCCAATCACCCCCTGGGTGCCGCTGCCGGCCTCGGCGCCGGTGCGGATGCCGGTCACGCTCAGTTGCTCCTGCGCATCGACGTCACTGTCATTGGGGAGCACGTTACCGCTGGTTTGCGGTGCAGGTGTCTGGTCACTGGCGACATTGCTGTCGTCGCGGGCGATGGGGGTATCGTTGGCACCCTGGATCAGCACGTTCAGCCGCGCTTCGGACTCCGCCCCGGCGGTGTCGCGCATGCGGTAAGTGAAGACTTCGCGCAGTGTCTCGCCTGCGGTGCGCAGGGCCTGCACCACCGGGTTGCTGTTGTCCAGCTGGTAGCTGTAGCTGCCGTCGGCATTCAGTACCAGGCTGCCATAGCGGCCGATCAGCACCTGGCCGGCCAGGGCATTGCTGCCGGTTTCGCTGGTCACCGAGAGCACCTGGCGGGTTTCGCCCAGAGCCGGGCTGTCGACGTCGGTGTCGTTGTCGAGGACATTGCCACCGGGGTTGAGCCCCGCAATGTTGTTGCCGACGCCACCGGCTTCAATGGCAAGGGTGTCATCGTCGACGGCAATGGGCGTGTCGTTGCGTCCGTCGATAGTGATGCGCAGTTCTGCGGTGTCATCGGCATGATGGGGATCGACGACGGTGTAGGTGAAGACATCCACCAGCACCTGGCCACTGGTGCGCAGGGCCTGGACAGCTGCCAGGCTGTTGTCGACGGTGTAGGTCCAGCTGCCGTCGGCGTTCATCACCAGGTCGCCATACAAACCACGCAGGACACTACCCACGGTGCCAGTGGTGCCGCTGCCTGCTTCGCTGCCGGTACGGATGGCCGACACCGTCAGTATATCTTTCTCCAGATCGACATCATTGCTCAGCACATTGCCGCTGGGGTTCAGGCCCGGAGTGGCGTTGTTCAGGCCACCGGCCTCGATGGCCGTGGCATCATCGTCAATGCCGTCAGGTACGTCATTGCGGCCGATGATAATGATCGACAGCTCGGCAAGGTCGGTCAGGCCGCCCAGATCGGTGATCTGGTAGGTGAAGTCATCGACCAGGGTCTCCAGCACGTCCAGAGCCAGGATTGCCGGGTTGTTGGTGTCGATGGTGTAGGTGTAGCTGCCATCGGCATTGATCACCAGCGTGCCGTACAGGCCCTGCAGTACGGTGCCGATGGTGCCGGCAACGCCAGAGCCCGCTTCGGCGCCGGTGCGGATGCCGGTGACGGTGAGCTGATCGCCCTGGTCAATATCGCTGTCGTTGGGCAGCACGTTGCCACTGGGGTTGAGCACCAGGCCGTCGCCGTTGTCGGCCACACCAATATTGAGGTTGTCACGGGCCACTGGTGCGTCCCAGGCACCCTGGATCAGCAGCCTGAACTGGGCGATATCCTCGGCGCCTGCGCTGTCGCGCATGCGGTAGGTAAATAGCTCTTGCAGGATATCCCCGGGTTTCAGGGCCTGGACCACGGCCAGGGTATTGTCGACCTGGTAGCGGTAGTCGCCATTGGCGAACACTGTCAGGGTGCCATAGGTACCGGCGATGACCTGGCTGCCGCTCACGGCGGTAAAGGCGCCTCCCGCTGCTTCGCTACCGCTGCGGATACCGTTGACCGCCTTGCTGTCGCCTGCGTCGAAGTCACGATCATTGGCCAGCAGGTTGCCGCTCGGGTCGATGCCCGGCGTACCGTTGTTGGTGCCGCCAGCTTCCACCGCCACGGCGCTGTCGTTGACTGCCAGCGGGTTGTCGTTGCGGCCCAGAATGGTGATGGTCAGGGTAGCGCTGCTGGTTGCCCCGGCCAGATCGCGGATGGTGTAGGTGAACGATTCTCTCAAGGTGTTGTTTGGCGTGCGCAGGGCCTGCACCAACGGATTGTTGTTGTCGACCAGGTAGGTGTAGCTGCCATCGGCATTGATGATCAGGCTGCCGTACTGCCCGGCAAAACTGCTGCCTACGCTGCCATTTCGCACGCCTTGGGCCACGGCGATGACGCTCAGGGTTTCTCCGAAGCGGTCGACGTCGATGTCATTGATCAACACGTTACCGCTTGGGTTGCTGCCAGCGCTGGCGTTGTTCAAGCCCCCGGCCTCTACGGCAACGGCATTGTCGTTGCTGGCCACCGGCGCATCGTTGCTGCCGTTGATGGTGATGGTCAGCAGCGCGGTGTCGGAGGCACCAGCGGTGTCGACAATGCTGTAGTTGAAAGTTTCGACCAGGCTATTGCCTGGCCGCAAGGCCTGGACTGCCGCCAGGCTGTTGTCCAGGCGGTAGGTGTAACTGCCGTCGGCATTGAGGGTTAGCCAGCCGTAGGTGCCGCGCAGCTCGCTGCCCAGGGTGCCGGCTGTGCCCGAATCCTCGACGGCCCCAGTGCGTACCGAGACCACGACCTTGGTTTCGCCATAGTCAATCGGATCGCCAGCACCGCCATCGACATCGGTGTCATCGTTCAGCACATTGCCGGTCGGGTCGACGCCGCCGCTGCTGTTGTTCACACCACCGGCTTCAACCGCGAGAGCGGTGTTGTCGGTGGCTATCGGGTTGTCGTTCTGGCCACGAATGACGATCAGGATCTGCGCATCGTCGAACTCGCCATCGCTGTCAGTGACCCGATAGGTAAAGACCTCAAAAAGCAAATCGTCCGCCCCGCGCAGGGCTTGGACCTCGGCATTGTTGTTGTCGACCACGTAACTGTAGGTGCCATCGCTGTTGATGGTCAGTGCGCCGTATTGGCCGCCAAGCGCCGTGCCGACCGTCCCGGCCCTGCCCGTGCCAGCTTCAGGGCCGGTACGTACCCCAGTCACGGTGACCGGATCACTGTCAGGGTCGGTGAAGCTCACTTGCCGTACGGGTGCCGGCGGTACACCGGGATCGACGCCAGACGTCTGGTTATCGAAACCGCCTTTCTCGGTGGCCACCGCGACCGAGTCCTGGGCATGGGGCGGATTGTTGGCCCCGCGCACCACAATCACCAGTTGTGCGGTGTCGGTCAGCCCCGCCGAGTCGACGACCTGGTAGGTGAAAATGACATTCATCGTGGCGCCGCGCGCCAGGGCGACAATGGCGGGGTTTTCGCTGTTGACGTCAAAACTGAATGAGCCATCGGGGTTGATGGTCAGGGTGCCGTAGTTCACCGCGCTGCCCACCGGCGTGCCGTCGCTGAACTGGGCGAAGGTCGCGTCCAGGATTACTGCGCCGCTCACCGTGGTCAGTGCGCCAACGGCAAGTTCGGGCCCATTGCGTACACCATTGACCTTCAGCACGCTGCTGGGCCGGTCGACACGGTCCACATCAAGGTCGACACCGTTGCCTCCGGGCTGGTTGATACTGCCTGGACGACTGGGGAACAGAATCACGTTGCCGACCGGATTGCTTTCAGGCGAGGCGTTGTCAACCCCGGCCTGGGCCGTGGCCTGGTCGTCACTGGCTACCGGGTTGTCGTAGTTGCCGACCACGGTAATGCGCAGTTCGGCCAGGTCATTGAGCCCCAACGCATCCGAAACCTGGTAACTGAAAAAATCGGTCAGGGTGTCGTTCGGGCCAAGGCGCTGCACTGCGGTGTTGGTGTCATCAATGACGTAGTTGTAATCGCCATTGGCGAAGATGGTCAGGGTACCGTAGGTCCCGACGATGGGGACACTGCCGCCTACAGGCACGATAGTCAGCGGGCCAGTGGCCAGTTCGCGTAACGGCCGTACGCCGGTAACCGTGATGCGTTCGCCATAGGCCGGGTCGGTCACCCGCTCGCCGCCATCGACATCATTGTCGTTGTCCAGCACGTTGCCTTTGGCATCCTCGCCGGAGATCGGGAAGTCGGTGGGCGGGGTATCGTTGGGGTTGCCGCTGTCGGTGTTGTTGACCCCACCTTTCTCGCGCGCGATGGCGGTGTCATTTTCAGCGTCCGGGGCATCGTTGGCGCCCTGGATCACCACGGTCAAGGTCGCGCTGGACTGCAGCGGGGGACCGCCCAGGCCGATATCGGAGATGGTATAGCCGAACACCTCCTGCAACGTATCGCTAGCCTGGCGCAGGGCCTGCACCTGGGCATTGTTGTTGTCGACAATGTACTGGTAGGTGCCATTGGCCTGGATCACCAGCTTGCCGTAGCGGCCAATCACTTCGGTCGTGCCCAGCACTGGCACCGTCACGACGACACCCAGCGGCGAGGTGACCGACAGCACATCGTTGATGTCGCCGTTGGTGGCAATGTCGACGTCGGAGTCGTTGTTGAGCAGATTGCCCCGCGGGTCTACGCCCTGCAGGCGGTTGTCGGTACCGCCGGCCTCGACGGCGGTGGCGTTGTCATTCACTGCTAGCGGTGGATCGTTGACGGGTTCCAGGTTGATGACCAGAAAGTCCCGGTCGGTGCGCGCATCGGTCGATTGCCCTGGCAGACCGTTACCATCGAAGTCGCCGTAGTTGCCCAGGTCGTTACTGGTGACTTCAAGGAAGTCGTTGCCGTTGAAATTGAGGTTGCCCAGGTAGCTCAAACCGGCCAGCGCTGCGTTGACATCGGCGAGTCGCCCGGTCAGCACCAGCGTTGTGGTGCCTGCGCCATTCACAGTTACCCCGGTGCTCGGGCCGGTGAGCGACAGCGTACCGTGGGTGACGGTAAGCGTGACCTGAATGTTGCGGCCGTTGACGTCCGGATCACGCTCGGCATCGACGTCGCTGACGCTGATCCCCGGAATTGCCAGCGGTGTGTCTTCGCGACCGGTCTGAAAGCCGGGCAGGGTGTTGACCGGCGCGTCGTTGAATTCGACATAGCCGGAGTTTGCCTGCTGCGTGCTGCCTTCTCCCAGGGTCACGCTGACCTGGCCCAGGGTTCCACCATCGGTGTCGATGCGCATACGCAGCTCGCCGAACTGGCTGACGCTGTTGACCGTGGTTGGCGCATCCAGGCGATACAGGCCCGAGGGCAGCACGCCGAAAATAAAGCGGCCATTACTGTCGGTGGTGGTGCTGAAGGTCTTGTCGTCGGCATTGCCAAGCACGCCGTCATTGCCGGCCCAGATCAGGTTGATGGTCTGGTTGGGCACCGCTAGCTCGTAGGCCGGCGTGCCGGGCAGCGGATCCGGGTCGGGATTGGCGTCATTGGGTGCCGTGGCGGCGGTGCCGGTATCGTTCCACAGGGTGCCGCTGATGATCCCAAGGCCCGCACCTTCGCGCAGCACATAATTGTTCAGGGTACTGGCATCCGGGCCGGGGCCGTTTACCCCGGTTCGCTCGCCGTCGGCGCTGCTGTCCGCACCCACCGCGCTACCGCCCCAACTGCTGAAGGTTTCCGGCAGGCTGCTCCAGCTCAGGCTGGCATCGCTGCTGGCGATGCTGGCGTTATTGGGTACATCGACCGTATACACCACGCTGACTGTGGTGCCGACATCGATCCGGGCAATGTCCACTGTCAGGCCACCAGTGGTGCTGAACGTCACCCCGGCAGGCAGGTTGCCCGGACCGTAGGTGGTGCCGCCGATAGTGACGCTGATCAGGTTGTAGTTGCTGCCGGTGGGGAAGCCATCGGTAAGGTGCACGTCATACGCCGGCAGGCCGCCGTTGGCGGTGAAGCTGACAGAGACCGTGGCGTTGCCCAGGGCACTGCCAGGGTTGGGGGTAAAGTCGGTGACCTGTTTGTTCAGGCCAGTGAAGCCCGCTTCGACAATGCGCTCGGTGAGGATGTCACTGGTGGCGCGGACGTTGCCGTTGACCCGGTCCTGAATGCTCGCACCAAGGACCACGCCGGTCTGGTTGGCGAGGATGTTGCCGACCCTGGCGTTGAACTCCAGGACAATGCCTTCAAGGTCGTCGTCGTTACCGTCGTCACCGCCGCCGTGGGCGCCGTTGGTGAGGTTGCCCAGGTTGAGGGTGACGATCTGGTTGCCGTTGCCATCGGTGCTCAGCACCACGTAAATAGGGTTGAGCACCCCGGTGGGCGCCGCGCCGGAAAGGTCCGGGGTAATGAACTGGGCTTCGGGACTATTCTCGTTACCGATGATCTGCAGGGTGCCGCTGGTGATCAGGTCACTCAGGCTGGTTACCAGGCCACCATCGGAGATGAAGCCGATGCGCATGGTGCTCAGGTCGGCCAGGGTCAGCCCCTGGCCGAGGGTGATCACCAACTGGTAGTTAGGGTTATTGCCCTCGGGCACCAGCACCGTGGCCCGGTAGCGAATGACCTCACCGATGGCGACGTTCTCTTGCAGGGCATTGGTCGGGTTGGGCGCGCTGGTATCGGAAAGGCCGCCAACGCGGGAAAACTTGATGCCTTGCGCCACCGGAATGATCAGCACACTGTCACGGCGGTAATCGTTGAGTACGCCACTGTTGAGCCGACCGTCCTCGCCGGTGCGTTCACCGGCCGGATCGGCGACGCCGCTGGTGGTGCCATTGAGGCTGGTCCAGCGCACTTGTGCCTGGTTGTCGAACTGCGCCACTGACGCGCCCGTGGCATTGACCACGCCGGTAACCCGGATGACCACCGTGCCGCCTTTGGCGATGTCGAGGTTGCCGCTGTTGACCAGGGTGCGGCCATTCGGATCAAGGCTGAAGCTGCCACTGATATCCGTGCTTACACCATTGAGCGTGTAGATCACGCTGACCAGGGTCAGTTGGTCGAGTTCGCTCGGCAGCACACTGTTGAAGGCGACGTCGAAGGTATCGTAGTCGCTGCTGGCCGAGCCGTTGCGGATGCTGATGGTGTACTCGACCGGGTCGCCCTGGTCGAAGCCCAGCCCGGGCGCGGTAACCAGTTGCTGGTCCAGCTGCAGGGTCGGCTCCTGGATCGTTATGCTGGGCTTGGCGCCGCTCACCGCCACGTCGCGGTTGATCGCGGTACTGCCGTTGGGGGTGTCACCGTCGGGGTCGCTGTAGGTGAGGGTGGCGTCATTGAGGCGCACGGCGCTGGTCTGGTTGTCGGCGACGTTGCTGGCTACCAGGCGCAGACGAATCACGAAGCTGTTATTGCCGGTGTTGTTGTCACCGCTGGCCGAAGCGACGGTAAATACAAACCGCGCATCGACGCCATCGGCGCCGAGGGTGCCGGACGGTGCGCTGAGGCTGCCGACCGTGATCGTGCCGCCGAAGTTCTGCGCCAGCACGCCACCCGCGGTGGTGATTACCAGGTAACCCTGGTTGTTGAAGCTGGTATCCAGGCGCATGCCCGGTGGAATCAGGTCATCGATGCGCAGATTCTGCGTGGTGCCCTCGGGCAGGGTGACGACAATGTCATAGAGCATGCTTTCGCCGACCACCAGGTTTGCGCCGGTGGTATGGCTGGCGCTGGAGTCGGTCTCATCGAGGCTGCCCCCGGCATAGGTCTTGCTGATGGTCGGGGCAGCAACCTGCTGGCTGGCCAGGTCGCTCAAGGGCGTGGCGCCGAGGAAGTTCTGTCCGCCCTCGACACTGGCGTAAGCGGTCAGTTCGGCATTGCTTTGCAGGGTCGCGCTGGCGGCGATGGCCGCGGCGACGTTGACGTCATAGGTGATCACCACCAGGTTCGCGCCGCTGTTATCAGCGGCAGAGCCGGGCCGACCGGCGAGCAGGGCGCCGACGCCGGCACCGTCGATAAAGGTGATGGTGTTGGTGGCATTGTTGACGGTGTAGTGGGTGCCGGCGATAAGCCGCGTGCCATCGCCACGGTAGATCAGCAGGTTGGCTGCCGACAGGCTGCCGCCGACGAAGGAAAGGCCCGGGGGCAGGGTGATGCGCGTGCTGACGTCATAGGCGTTGCCGCCGCCATGGTTCTCGATGGCGGTGGCCAGGCGCAGGCGGTCATTGGCATCGATACCGCTGACATTGCCGTTGACCGCACTGATGTCGGTGATGCTGCCGCCAAACGGCACGCCGCTGCTACCGGGTGCGTTCCAGCTGCCGGTGGTGCCGGTCACCGTGCCGTGGCTGGTGGACACCACGCCATGGGTAATGGTCAGCACCGGTTCAGCGACCGAGGCGATCAGGGTCACGTCATCGGTGGTCAGCAGCACGCTCTTGTCCAGGGTGCGGGTCTGGCTGGACTCGCCCAGCACGTTGAACGCGCGTTGGTCGGCGAACGGCTGGTCACTGACGGTCAGGGTGAAATCGATGGCGATGCGGCTGCCATTGACGCCCGGATTGACGTAATCGGCGAAGGTGAACACCAGCGAGTTGCCCGGGCCAAGGGTGACCGAAATCGGGCTGTTGGGGTTGGTATTGCCGGTGGCCAGGCGCCAGATACTGTTGAGGTCCACGCCGCTCAAATCGAACAGCGGCAGTGGCAGGTAGGCGGTGAGCTTGAAGTTCTCGTAGTCGCCGGTCACCAGGTCATAGCTCAGGCGGAAGGTGACGCTGTCACCCGGGCGCAACTCGGTGCCGGGGGCAGGGGCGCCATTGCCGTTGAGGTCGGCGAGGTCGATCTGGACCTGGCTGGTTGGAATGGTCGTGAGCGTGTTGGAGCTGTCGCTCTGGTTCTCACCACTGAGGTTGAGGGGGTCGAACAGCACCGTCGCGGTCACCGTGGCGTTGTTGCCCAGCGGATCGCCTTCGTTGATTTCACTGTGCGGTGCCCCGGCAGGCAGGGTGTAGCTCTGCCCGACCCGGGCCTGGTAGCTGATCACCGCCAGGGTCGCGCCTTGCAGCAGGTCATCGAAGGCCAGGTCGCCGTTGAGCCAGCTGCGGCCGGACAAGGCATCGCGCATCGACTTACCAATGTCGAAGACCAACGACGTGCTGCCGTCGCCATTGACCACACTGCTCTTGCTCAGGAGGATGGTCTGGCTGAAGCCGTTTACCGTCAGGGTCAGGGTGGCGGTATCGGCGAGAAAGGTCTGGCCGTCGGTCAGGCCGTCGGCGATGACGAAGCTGCCGTTGCCCAGGAAGGTCTGGCCGAAGGCGAAGTAGTCCGACAAGGCGATATTCAGTTGGTAGGTGAGGGTATCACCCGGGCTGACCCCGGCGGCACCGCCGTCAACTGTGACGGTCACCTGCTTTTGCAGGGTGATCGATTTGGCCACGAAGCTGACATCGTCGCCCTGGCCGTTGAAGCGAATCTGGCCGCTGGCCGTGTCGCGCGGGTCCAGGGGCTGCCAGCCGCCGCTCACCGTCGGCCCGTCAAAGGTGATGGTAACCTCATCGCCGGTCACCGGGTTGAGCACCGCCACCCCGCTGGAGTCGTCATCGGGCACGAAGAACTCGACATTGGTGGTGGCAGGCCCGGTGAGCGTCGGGTAACGCACGCTGAACTCGCGGATGTACAGGTCGTTGCTCAGGTCGCTGTCATTATTGAGCGCGAGGATCGCCTGGATTGCCTGCGGATCGGTGATGGTGCGGCCGTCGTAGAGGCGGATAGAGGTCACCGTGCCACCCGCACCCGGGGTGATGGTGGTGACGATGACATTGTTCGGCACCGGTTGCACAACCACTACGTCGGTCAGGGTCTGCGAGTCGGCCGGGGTGACGGTGACGTCCAGGTCGCGCTTGAAGTTCGGGCCGGTGGCGGTTTCACCCTCCGGGGTGGTGACCACTTGATCGATGATAATCACCGTCGGGTGCACCACATAGCTGTCGGCATTGGCCGCAGGCTCGAGAATGCTCGGGTCGCTGGCCGGGTTGTTCAGCGAGTCGTTGCCGTACTGGAAGCCGCTACGGGCGCGGATGGTCAGGTCCGGCGTCGAGCCGGTAAAGGAAAAGTCAGTGTCGGCGAGGTTGCTCAGGGTTGCCGTGACCTGGATCGGGATGGCCGGTTGGCCCTGGCTGACACTGGCGAACGGCAGTTCCACCACAACCATCTGATCGCCGGCGCGCATGCCAAATTCGGCAGCGTTGATGATCAATGGCTTGCCATCGATGCCGACCGCCAACGGATGGCTGGCCTGGCCGTTGGCGTCGAAGGTTAGCACATGGGCGGTCAGCGACTGGCCAAGGTAGGTGGCAGAGACAAAGGTGATGCCGTCATCGATCTCGCTGCCGGCACCGTCCTTGCCCGTGGCCGGAAAGAACAGGTCGACAAACGGCGCGTAGCCGGCGTCGCTGGTGCTGTTGGTAAAGGTCACGGTAAAGGTGAACGTGCCGCCCAGCAACACATCGGCACCGCCGGAAAGGTTGGTGTCCGGGCCTGCGGCCAGCAGCCGGTCGTAACCGGCCATGGCGGCGGCGGACAGCGCGGTGGGCTTGTCGATGGCGCCGCGGGTCACCTCCAGGGTCCAGTCGCCGCCGGCGCGGGCACTGCCGGTATCGTCGCTGGAGGCGCCGACATCGGCACCTGTGAAGCGTGACAGTTCGTCGACCAGGGTACGACCGTCGCTGCCGGCGCCGACCTTGCAGCCGTACAGCTGGATATCGGCGCCTTCGCTCAGCGACTGGCCCCACTGGCTCAGCGGCTGGGAGAACTGCTCGATGTTGTCGGCGGTGAGGGTGGTCTTGCCCAGGGTGAATTCGCCGGAGGCGCCGTGCGAGAGGATCTGGATCGAGTCCACCTGGCCCAGTTCGGCCAATGCCGTGGAAATGGCGGCCAGACCGTCCTGATTGGCCTCGACGACCAGCACCTCGACGTTGCCGGGCAGGTTGGCGGTGAGCTTGTCGCGGCCTTCGATGCGGCTGTCGAGCACCAGCAGATGACGGGCGGCGGAGGGCTGTTGGCCGGGCTCGCTGCGGGCCTCGCTGGGGGTGGCATGGGCGCTCTTGGCGTCGGCGTTGTCGCCACTGTCCTGGTTCTGGTGCTGCTGATCGGCGGCCGCGGCGGCAGCCCCGTCGAACAGGATGCGCGGTTCCAGCGCCAGTGCCTGGCGCTGGGGTTTGAATGCAGTAGGTACAGCAGAACGGGTATGGGTCGTCATGTCCACATCTTCACTCTGAGCCCTGGCTAGGGCGGACCGTCATGTCTTAGCCATGCAAATGCCAGCCCGTGGTTCCTGTCCTTGGGCGTGCTGACATTTCTGGATACTAAAATAGCCTAGCTATTTTTTTTAGCACAAGAGGGAAATAGCTGAAAGAACCGTCCTACAGCGGTTTTGTTCAGAATGGCTATAAGCGGATTTGGTCGGAGGTTTGAGGGGACTGGGTGTTTCGAGATATTTAAAAACTGGTCAATTCATGTCCTAGGAAATACCCTACGCGGTCTGTCGATACCCTTCTGATTGCCCTGGGAAACCAGCCCTAATAGGCTTGCCCGGTCACTGTCGGTTCAGTGATCGGGTGTGGAAACCCGGGTATGTCGTGAGTGCTGTCGTTATGGCAGTTGTGCGCGGGAGGCCTTAGGGCCTGCCGGGGTTACTCACGACCTGGTTTTCCACCCCGCGTACAGCTGCCACCCTTCGTGTGGAAACGAGTGGTCGCAGTTCAACCTCGTGAGGTGCTGCCATGAAAAAGATCGTTCCCTACCCACCCATACCTTCGCTTTACCCCTCCCTCGAAAAACCTTTCGGCGACTGCGACGCGGGTCACCCGCAGCTGTTTTCCGTCAACGCCGGCATCGCACCACACGATGCGCTGGTGCATATCTCGCTGTACCTGCGTTGCGCGTATGACACCGGCTACAAGGCCATTGAGGGTGTCGACGAATCGGCCAAGGGCTTTCTCTGGTCCACCCTGCATTCGGTGGAGATGGCCAAGGGGCTGGTCGAGGCTTTACTCGATGCGCTTGAGAACCGGGAGTTGAACCCGCTTTAGAAAAAAGCGGGAAAACCTGCGGACAGTCGGCGGGATGGGGACCGCCTGCTGCCCGAGGTTCGCTTCAGCTATGCGGTGACATCAAAACGAATGTGTTCACCCAAACCACACACCATCAGGCTGGCATGCAGCGTAAGTGTGTGGTTTTTGCGACTCTGCTTGAGCAGTTCCTGGATGATTTTTTTAACTTCTTTTTCGGCCTGTTTACGCTTTTCGACAATGATGCCTTGCAGTGGAAGTTGGCCGGTCAGAGTCGTGTCGATATGCGCGACCGTTTCCCATTCCGGGTGATCGCGAATTTTATCGCGAGCAATGGCCGAGCTGCCGTCGAGGGTCTCGGGGATGGAATAGGTCAGTTGAAAGTCATGATTGGACATGGCACTTGGTCCTTGTGTCGTAGGAGTTTCACGCCAGCTTCTGCAGCTGCCGTGTCCTCAGTTGTCACACCTCCATGTTGACGCACTGATGAGCTTTGTTTGAGATTTAGAAATATTTGTAAGATGTGTCTTACATTTTTTAAATGCTCGTAACTGTCGAGATATATATCTTCCGAAAGTCACGATTAAACATAGAGGATAGAGCGTTCCTCGTCCACTGCCTGATCTCAATAAGTCCATTGTTGGTGTTGCAAATAATAGTTGAGGGTTCACGCTATCAGTGACACTTAGTTTGATTTAAACGCAGCTCGAGCCCTGTGAAATGCAGGGCTCAAGCACGGTGGGCATGGAAGGCTTCCACTATTTTGGGGGTACAGCGCTATTGCGCTCGGTCTTTGCTGTCCTACTAGATAACGGTGATCGTATACGGCTCCGATACAGGTTCAGCGCCATAGAGCCCTTTGGCTGTGAAGTGATGGACCCTCCTGCTCATCCCGGTCGCTGGAATTTCCCATGTACCTGAGCTATTGGCGGGCAGTGCTCCTAGCGATTCCTGACCATCGAATAACTCGACCCACTGATCTTTCATTGCTTTTCCTGCCACCCTCACGGTGGTTGACCTGGTCGTGCCGCCGTTGCGAACGGTGCCCGAGTCATCAATTATTACCACGATGTTCGGCACCACGACTTCAAAAGCCTTCACCGTATAGGTCTTGACGGGGAAGGCAACGGCGCCTGCCTGGTTGTTCACCCCATCAAACGCCACCAGCACCTCAACCTTCAGCTCACTCAAGTCTTTGAGCTTATCCAGTTCCGTGCGCAGCATGGGCTTGTCCAGGCCGTTGGCCACCTCACCTGTACTGACTAATTCATTCTGTGCCACAGGAAAGCTGTGTGGCGCGCCGCTTACCAGCGTTCCACTGACCTTGATCCAATAGCGTTGCCCCTCGGCAATCAATGGCCATGCTGCGACCGTCACCGCAGCATTGCCTTGAAAACTTGTGAGATCCAGCGTGTCGGTGCCGTTGGCCTCGGGAACCACCGGTGCCTGCAGGTGCTGCTGACCCAGTACGGTTACAGTCAGTGCTAATGGATCTGACCGCACACCAGGGTTAGCCCCGCGGACCACGGCATAGTGCACGGTGATGGTCTTGTCCTGACTGGCTGCAACCACCGAGATCGGGATGGTGAAGTCTACGTGGCCGGCGACACTGCCTTTTTGTTCCGGGGTCACGATGGAGTCGGCGCCACCGCTGCCATTCCAGGTTACGGCGAGCGTGTCGGTGGTCAGCATGCCCGCATAGGCGACCCGTACCGTGGCCCCGTTCGTTGCGTTGATCGGATCCAGCTTGCCCCCGGAGGCCTGCCGCACCGTCGGGGCGACGAAGTTGTCCTGGGCTTTGCGTCGGATCGGCAGGTTCAGCACTTCCGAGTCGACCGGCTCGCCGCTGACAGGCTGAACCTGATAGCTGACAGACACTTCTCTGTCGAGGTTGCCAAAGATGAAGGGGGTGTGGGCAATGCGAAAGTTGATTGGCCTGTCGCGGTTGGCAACGGTGACAACGATGTAATCACTTGTGGATGCTTCGGCCAGGCCTTGCCAGGTCATGGTGATGCGGTCGCCCAGTGCTTTGTCGGCGTACTGCGGGATCTGAACGGTGGTGCCGGCGGGCACCGCATCGGGGTCGAGGGCACCCTCGACCACACCGGCAACGCTGGGGGCTGGCAGTACGCTGTGGTTGATGTCTCTGAGTGGATGGTAGTTGGACATGCGGTGTGCTCCTGGCAACGTGTGGTGACGCTTCCAGGAGTATTGGGGAAATGCTTGAAGTTGAAACCTGACAAAAATACCAGGTGGGTCCCGGACAAGTCGGTGCGGCGCGCAAGAGGAAGTCGCGGTGGTCACACAGGTCGTAGTACACCACCGGTTCACCGACTGGGCGCTGGTCAAGGCGCTGGTGCAACAGCTCGACGCGGCCAGGTCAAACCAGCGCTTGCATCAGGTTTTTAAAACCGCCATACGGCGCCACCGCCAATCGCGTGCAGGGCCGTATTTTCGTAGGTGCCCGATACCGTCGTGCCTGAGCGCGCCTTGCTCTGGTCGACATCGATGTCACCGACCCAGATCAGGGTATAGACCAGATGCAGGTCGAGCCCTTCATCGACCTGGTAGTTCACCCCGGTTGCGAAGCGCCAGGTGTCTCCGGCGGGGTTGTCGACGGTACGGTCGCGGTCGTCGACCATCGAACTGTCAAAGCCGACACCCATGCTCCAGCGCACCTTGGGGGATGCCTGGTATTGTGCGCCGAACGACGCATGCCAGGTGTCCTTGTATTGGCGATCGGCAGTGATGCTGGTACCGGCATTATCGGCATCGACCTCAACACCGATCTCGCCGAACTTGCTCCATTGCTGCCAACCGAGGCTGGTGAGCAGCTTCCACTGTGCATCCAGGTCGTACGAGGCACTGGCCAGCACGGTCTGCGGCACTTGCATATCAAGCTTCAGGTCATCGACGTTCAAGCGGTTCAACGCCAGGTTGAGCAACGGGTTACTGACATCATCGACATGCGGGCGATCCTTGAAGTGCAGGTCGATCTTGCTGGTGTAGGCCAGGCCCAGCATGATCTGCGGGCTGAGCCGGTAGAGCAGGCCGACGTTGACCCCGGTACCGACATCGGTGTCCTTGTACTCCAGCTGGCCGTCAGGCCGGTCGGCCAGGCCGAGCAGGTTGTTGTTGATTGCCGCTTCGGTGCGGTAATAGGCGTACATCAAGCGCGGGCCGATACCCACCGACAGCTCATCGGTGAGCTTGTAGGCGTAGGTCGGCTGCAGGGAAACGCCGATGATCGCTGCCTCCTGGGTGAAGTAGCGCCCAGCCCAGTCATCGTCATAGTCCAGGGCCAGACCGAAGTTGCCGTAGGTGGCAAAGCCTATGCTCGATCGTTCATCCAGTTGGTGGCTGATGAAAAAGCTGGTGCCGGGCAGGTACTCCAGGGCATTGCCGCCTTCGTTGCCGTCGAACTGGTTGCCGCTGTCGCGAGAAAAGCGGATATGACCGAGCATCAACAGACCGTTGGCATTGATCTGGGTACCCGCAAGCTGGGTCAGGCCCGCCGGGTTGTTCATCATCACGCTGGGGTCGGTGGCCAGTACGGCTGCACCGGCGTTGGCCAGGCCAGAGCCTTCCTGGCCGGCTTCATACATGATGACGCCGCCGGCCCAGCTCGTGCCGTGCACAAACCATAGCGCATAACACAGGGTGGAAATCGTCAGTGCGCGCAGGCGCGGGGTTGCGGTAGTCGTCATGGCAGGCCCTGTGAGAGGCAGTGCGCCCCGAAAGAGACTTAATCCAGCCTAGTCGCTCTGACTGTGTGTGCAATGAGCCCTCTGTCGGCATTTTCCAGACATTTCTCCGACGCAGCTGCAAATCGTTCACTAGACTTTCCCAGCATTCGCTATGCCTCTACCGAAACGCAGCACCGCAGGCGCACAGGGACCCTGCAGTATCCGGAACCTTTCGTGCACGTAGTCGTGGCCAACGCCAGTAACGTGAAACGGAGAACAGGCCAGATGAAGCTCAGTAGACGCTGGATAACGACACTAACCCTTGCTACCAGCATGGCGGCGGCGATGAGTAGCACGCATGCCGCGGACAAACCCAATATCCTGGTGATTTTCGGCGATGACATTGGCCAGACCAATATCAGCGCCTATGGCGAGGGTGTGGTGGGCTACGAAACGCCCAACATCGACCGGATTGCCAAAGAAGGCATGCGCTTCACCGATTATTACGCCGAGAACAGTTGCACGGCGGGTCGCTCAAGCTTTATCACCGGGCAGTCGCCGCTGCGCACTGGCCTGTCCAAAGTCGGCATGCCCGGTGTGCCGGTCGGCCTGCAGGCGCGCGATGTCACCATCGCCCAGGCGCTCAAAGCTCATGGCTATGCCACTGGCCAGTTCGGTAAGAACCACCTTGGCGACCGCGATGAATACCTGCCGACCAACCACGGTTTTGACGAGTTCTTCGGCAACCTCTATCACCTCAACGCCGAAGAAGAACCGGAGCGCCCGTACTGGCCCAAGGATGATGCGGAGTTTGTCAAAGCCGCCTCACCCCGTGGCGTGATCAAGTCCAGTGCCGACGGCAAGATCGAAGACACCGGTGCGCTGACCAAAAAACGCATGGAAACCATCGACGACGAGACCACCCAGGCCGCGATCAATTTCATCGACAAACAGGCCAAGGCCGACAAGCCGTTCTTTGTCTGGATGAACACTACACGCATGCATGCGTTCACCCATATCCGCGAGTCGATGCAGGGGCAAAGCGGCATGGTCGGCAATGACTATGCCGACGGTATGCTCGAGCATGATGGCGATGTCGGCAAATTGCTCAAGACCCTCGACGACCTGAAGATCGCCGACAACACCATCGTCATTTACACCACCGACAACGGCCCGAACCAGTGGTCCTGGCCGGATGCTGCCACCACACCGTTTCGCAACGAGAAAAACTCCAACTGGGAAGGGGCTTTCCGCGTGCCGGCGATGATCCGCTGGCCAGGCAAGGTCAAGCCTGATTCGATTTCGCGCCAGATGTTTTCCGGGCTGGACTGGTTCCCGACCTTGCTCGCCGCAGCAGGCGACGTGGACATCAAGGACCGTTTGCTCAAAGGTACCGATGTCGGCGGCAGCAACTTCAAGGTGCACCTGGACGGTTTCAACCAGCTCGATTACCTCACCGGCAAAACCGATAAGGGCGCGCGCAGCGAGTTCTACTACTTCAACGACGACGGCGAACTGGTGTCCATGCGCTTTGGTGACTGGAAGCTGGTGTTCTGCGAGCAGCGCGCACCCGGCGGCCTGCAGGTGTGGAGTGAGCCGTTCACCTGCCTGCGGGTACCGAAAATGTTCAACCTGCGCATGGACCCTTACGAGCGGGCAGACGTTGTCTCGGACCAGTACTACGACTGGCTGACCAAGAACGACTACCTGATCTTCCAGGGCACGCGCAAAGCCGCGGCGTTCCTGCAGACCTTTGTTGAATACCCGCCGAGCCAGCGTCCGGCGAGCTTCAGCATCGACCAGATCCGCGAGGAAGTGGACAAGCAGATTGACGCGAAGATGAAAAAATAGCCCAGTACCAGCGCCCGTCAGTGACGGGCGCTGGCTTTTTCTTGATCTCAGACAGAGGCAAACAAAGTAGGCAGACTAGACTTCCCGGGCAAGGTTGATCTATCAGCCGTCAGTTACTTACGTGTGTGAGGTTTTGGCATGGCTAAAGACAAAAAAGGTTCCTCCAAGCGTGACCCTGTAACGCCTGGGAAGCTGAAGAACAAAGACTACCTCGAACAACTGCGCCAACTGCATGTCGAGCTGGTCAAGATGCAGGAGTGGGTTAAAGAGAAAGGCATCAAGGTCTGCATCATTTTCGAAGGCCGCGACGGCGCCGGTAAAGGCGGCACCATCAAGGCGCTGACCGAGCGGGTGAGCCCACGGGTGTTCCGCGTGGTGGCGTTGCCGGCGCCGACCGACCGGGAAAAGAGTCAGATGTACCTGCAGCGCTACCTGCCGCATCTGCCGGCGGCCGGGGAAGTGGTGATCTTTGACCGCAGCTGGTACAACCGCGCCGGCGTCGAACGGGTCATGGGCTTTTGCACCCAGGAACAGGTTGACGGTTTCCTCGATGCGGTGCCTGCCGTGGAGCGGGCCATCATCGATTCTGGCGTTATCCTGCTCAAATACTGGCTGGAAGTCAGCGAGGAGGAACAGACCCGCCGTCTTGAGGCGCGTATCGAGGACGGACGCAAGATCTGGAAACTGTCGCCGATGGACCTCAAGTCCTACAGCCGCTGGTACGACTACTCGCGGGCACGTGACGATATGTTCAAGGCTACCGACACCGGTCATGCACCCTGGTTTGTCGCCGACTCGAACGACAAGCGCCGCGCCCGCCTGAATATCATTTCTGATGTGCTCAGCCGTATCCCTTACAAGGAAGTACCCCGTGAGAAGGTGAAACTGCCCAAGCGGCAGAAGCCCGGTAACTATCGGGAGCCGAACTATCAGTTCAAGCGCGTTACCGAGAAGTTTTAACGCGCACCGGTTGCACCGGACTGTTTGCTTACCCTGGCCCAGGCACTCGCCTGGGCTTTTGTTTTGTCCTTCGCCAAAACGACCACACCCCACCCCTTAGGGGAGGTGCCTGCTCAGATTATTTGATGCATAAGCTGCCAGTGCTGAAGATCATGAATAACCAAGGAGAATAATAATGACAGGTTCATCACGATTGGCGCTGGCCGCAGGAGCGATAGCAGTGTCCTGCCTGGCGTCTGCACTGCATGCAGCACAGGTGCATGCCGCCGCTGCTCCGGCAGTCGCGGTAACCCAGGCTATCTCGGACCAGGAGGTCAGTGACGCCTACACCTATTTGCTCGGCCGTTTGTTGGTCATGCGCCAACAGCAACTGGACTTTCAGGAAGGCCTGCAGTGGAACCAGCTGGTGCACCGCAAACCGGGGGCTGTGGACTGGCCCAACCCCAACCTCGATGTGGCCTACTCGGAAGCCTGGATTGCCGTGGATGAGGGCAGTTGCACCCAGATCAGCGTGCCGAAGATCGTCGATCGCTACTACACGGTGCAGTTCCTCAATGGCTGGGGCGAGACCCTGGCCAACATCAATGAACGCAGTCAGCCCGAGCATCCCTATGGCGACTTTGCCGTGTGCCTGAAGGGCGCAGCGGTGACACTGCCCGCCGGGGTCAAACGCATCGACTTGCCGGTGCATACGGCTCGGGTGCTGTCGCGGGTGGAGCTGGGTGCTGACGCCAAGCAGGCCGAACAGTTGCAACGGCAGTTCAGCATGCGCACTACGGGTACACCAACGCTCCCGGCAGTGCCCAAGGCGCTGATGTTCGAGCTGAGCAAGCTGCCGGGGGTCGAGGCGTTCGATCTGGCCGAGCTTGCCCTGCAGGAACCTGACCTGAACCCTGGCATGCAAACAGTTCAGGCCAACGTTCGAGCCATTGCTGCGCAGGTCGCCGACCCGGCAGCGCGGGCGCGTATCGATCAGCAGATCAAGACCCGCGCCTATCCCGCTCTGGGCAAGGCCGCGGCCACCCTCGGGCCAGGCACCGTGCGTAATGGCTGGGTACGCCCGGCAGTCTCCGGTGCCTATGGCAGCGACTACCTGACCCGCACCTTGGTCGACTATGGCGGCATCTGGGCCAACACCCAGCAGGAAGTTCATTACTACCGTGCGGCCGTGCAGGACACCGGCGAGGTGCTCGACGGTGGCCAAAGCTATTCGCTGACGATACCCGCTGAGCAGTTGCCGCAGCGTTTCGCCCGGTATTTCTGGTCGATCACCGCCACCGATGCGAAGAACTTCCGCGTGTTGCCCAACGCGCAGGAACGCTACCTGCTCAACAACCAATCCGACCTCAAGTACAACGCCGATGGTTCGCTGACCCTGTATTTCGCGCCACAGCAACCGGCGGGCGCCAACCAGGGCAACTGGTTGCCGACTGCCGCAGGGCAGCCGTTCAGGCTGATTTTGCGCTATTACGGCGCCAAGGGCGTGGTAGCCAACGGCGACTATTTCCCTCCGGCGCTGGTCAGGATTTGAGGCTCTCCAGGGCCGTGGCTCGCGCGCCACGGCCTTTTCAATCATAAGGACAACAACAATGAATGATTTGAAAGCATTGGTGGCGGCAATCGCCTTGTACAGCGCCTACCTGCCGGTTGCGCACAGTGAGGCGTTGCAGACTGAAGTGGTACCCGTCACCGTTGACAATTTCAGCCGTGCCGAAACTGATCGTTACTTCGACCTGACCGTCAAGCGTGGTGGCTTTGCAGCCTTCTCGCACTGGCGCAACCTGATTCCGGTGGATCGTCCGACCGTGATCCGGCCGAACCGCGACACCCTGTACTCGACCGCAGTGTTTGACATGAATGCCGGCCCCGTCACCGTGACCCTGCCTGATGCCGGTGGGCGCTTCATGTCGCTGGTGATGATTGACGAGGACCACCATGTCGTCGGCGTGCATTACGGGGCAGGGGAGTACCGGTTGAGCAAGGCAGACGTCTCCACGCGCTATGTGCTGTTCGGTGTGCGCACCCTGATCAATCCTGCCGACCCGCAAGACCTGACGAAGATCGCTGCTTTGCAGGACGCCATCGTCGCCAGACAGGACGGCGGTCCGGGGCAGTTCCAGGTACCGAACTGGGATGAAGCCAGTCGGGCCAACATCAGGAAGTCGCTGCTTGCCCTGGGGGCGACCCTTGCCGATTCGCGGGGGATGTTTGGCAAACGTGAAGAGGTCGACCCGGTACGTCATTTGATCGGCAGCGCCATGGCATGGGGGGGCAATCCAGAGAAGGATGCCTACTACCAGGTGGTCACGCCGCAGCACAACGATGGCAAAACCCCGTACCGCCTGGATGTCTCCAATGTGCCTGCCGGGGCGTTCTGGTCCATTAGCGTCTATAACGCCCAGGGCCAGTTCCAGAAGAATGCCCAGGAGGCATACGCATTGAGTAACCTCACGGCGCGTAAAGGTGAGGACGGTAAGGTGTCGGTTCAATTTGGTGACTGCTCGGCGGCAGTGGTCAATTGCCTGCCGATCATGCCGGGCTGGAACTACATGGTGCGTTTCTACCAGCCGGCCAAGGCGGTGCTGGACGGGACCTGGAAGCTGCCTGAGGCTCAGCCTGCTTCCTGAATCAACACAAACCTGTAGGAAGCAAAAACGGCGGCCCATTGGCCGCCGTTTTTTGTTGCCGCTTCGTCGCTGTCAGCGAACACCTGCGTTGCGCAGTGCCGCCGGGGTGAAGTCGTTCATGCGGGTCGGCTTGCCGTAGTAGGTTGCATGTTTGGCCTCGTTGATCATCGCCAGGACATTGTAGCGCCCGGCAATCAGGTCATAGATGCCCAGCATGGCGTAGGCCGGAGCGCTACGCTCGTAGTCGGTGACCGCATACCCTTCTGCAACACGCCAGAGCTGGCCGCGACCGTCATAGTGGTCGACTTCGGCGAGCTGCCAGGTGTCTTCGTCAAAGTACATGTCACGCTTGGCATAGATGTGCCGCTGACCCGCCTTGAGCGTGGCCTGCACATGCCAGACACGGTGCAGTTCGTAACGGGCCAGGTCCTGGTTGATGTGGCCGGGCGTGATGATGTCGGCGTACTTCACGCTCGGCGACCAGAGTTTGTAGTTGTTGTAGGGGATGTAGATCTCCTTTTTACCCACCAGCTTCCAGTCGTAGCGGTCCGGAGCGCCGTTCATCATGTCGGTGTTGTCGGCGGTACGCAGGCCGTCGGCGCCCGAGCCCGGGCCGTCATAAGCAATCTGCGGTGCACGGCGGACGCGGCGCTGGCCGGCGTTGTAGACCCAGGCCAGGCGCGGCTCTTTGACCTGATCGATGGTTTCGTGGATGAGCACTACGCTACCGGCCAGGCGCGACGGTGCAGTGATGCTCTGTTTGTAGAAGTAAAAGATGTTCTCGGCCTGTTTGGCATCGATGCCTTCCATGTATTGCGGGTAACTCAGCTCGTCGTCGTATTCGACGATGGAGTAGGACCCGTTGGTCTGCGGCGCCGCCTGGGCCGCCTGGCGCAGCATATTGCCGCCGCGGTAACGGTTGTTGTGGTTCCAGTACACCTCGACGCCGTTTTTCGGGATCGGGAAGGGGTAGTAACGGGTATCGGCAAAGTTGCGCAAGCCGTTGCCGTCGTCGGTCAGTTCGGTCTGCAGCGCGCTCTTCTTGGCGATAGCGCTGATGGCGTCGGGGACCGCGGCCGTGCGCTGGGTTTTGTACACCGGGATCTTGTAGCTATCGGGATAGCGTTTGAACAAGGCCATCTGGCCAGGGGTCAGCTTGTCCTGGTACTGCGCGGCGTTGGCTGCGGTGATGACGAACTGCGGCTTCTCGTCGGCAAACGGATTGCCCAGAAAGCCTTTGCCATCCACCGCGGCGGCACCCGGCTTGAGGCCGCCGGTCCAGGCCGGAATACTGCCATCGGCGTTGCCGTCCTTCTGTGCGCCCAGCGGGGTGAGGGTGGTGCCCAGTTGTTGCGCTTCCTGCGGCGAGACGGCGGCGATCACGCTGGTGGCCAGCAGCGACAGGGCCAGTGCGCCAGTACGCATCATGGTAAGGGTAGTCATGCTTGTATTCCTCCGGTCTTGCGTCAGAAGTTCAGGCCAAAGCTGAGCGCCACATAGTCGCGGTCGACGTTGGTGTTGAAGTCGCCACCGAAGTAATCGGTGTAACTGAGGCTGGTGGTGTAGGTGTTCAGGTAGTCGGCATCCAGGCCGATGCTGATGGCCTTGTTGCCTTCCTCGAAGTTCGGCCCGTAGCCGTCGACGTCGTGGGACCAGGCCAGGCTGGGCGACAGGTTGATCCCGGCGATCACGTTGGGGTAGTCGAGCTTGGCGCGCAGGCGGTAACCCCAGGAGTTGCTGGTGTAGAAGCCCTTGTCGTTGCATTGCTGGGCCGGGTTGCTGGCCGTAGGCGTGCCTGCGCCAGTGCCGGTGCAGGTGGCAAGGCCGGTTGCGCCCGGGAGGATGCCGGAGCCGTAGGCGGGGCTGCGGCCAAAGCGCAGGTCGCCGCCGTCGCCGTCACCCAGGCCATTGATGCGGTTGTAGCCGACTTCGCCGACCAGGGTCAGACGGCTGGCACCCATGACCTGTTCGATGAACTGGGTGGCGGTCAGTTGTGCCTGCACAACCGGCATGCGTTTGTAGCCGTTGATATCGGTGCCGGCAGTGGCTGCTGAAGGCTGGCCAATGAAGCCGGTGGTGATCAGCGGGGAGGAGGGGCTGTTGAGCGTGCCGGTGAGCAAGTCGGCGGTGTTCAGTTGCAAGGGCATGTTCGGCCGGTAGCTGACTTCGCCGCCCAGCGAGATGCCACTCAAGGTGGTCTGGAAGCTAAGGCGGTAAAGGCGGATATCCTCGGGATAATCGATGAAGTAGCGCGCATTGCGTGGCACATTCAGCGCGCTGGGCGGCGTGCCGGCGCCAGTGGTGCGCACGGTGCTCAGGTAGGGGTTACGGCTGTGGTAGTTCATGGCATAGGCGCCGAACTCGGTATCGTGCAGT
Source organism: Pseudomonas sp. GZD-222 (assembly GCF_049310525.1). NCBI lineage: Bacteria > Pseudomonadati > Pseudomonadota > Gammaproteobacteria > Pseudomonadales > Pseudomonadaceae > Pseudomonas > Pseudomonas sp. GZD-222. The sequence goes on along the minus strand of NZ_JBMOWO010000053.1, from coordinate 48,992 downwards.
TCGGGTACGTACCAGCGCAAAGCGACGCCGAACTGGCCGCTGTCACCCGGTTCGTTGTCTTGCAGGCGCGGAATGTAGACGTTGGTGTCGGCATTCGGGGCGCCGATGTTATCCGAGACCCCGGGCGGCAGGTCGAGACCGGCCACCACCAGGCGATCATTGCAGCCTTTGGGCACGCCATCGTTGCCGAAGAAGGTGCCGCAGTTGTCCACCACCGAGTTGCTCCACTCCAGCTGATAAAACGCTTCGGCGGTCAGGTTTTCGGACAGGCCCTGGGACACATAGAGCATGTTCACCGGCACCAGGCCTTCCTTGATCTCGGCCCCTGGGCGGCGCAATGCGGCGACGTCGATGGGGTTGATGCTGTTGATCGAGTTGCCGATGAAGGTGCTCTCGCCCCAACTCACCACCTGCTTGCCCAGGCGTACGTTGCCGGCCAGGTCGCCAAGGCTGTAGTTGTGGTAGACAAAGGCGTCGAGAAACTCGGCGCCCGAGGCCTTGGCCAGGTCGTCGCGGCCGCTGTCGTCGATGTCGTAGAACAGCCGGTGCTCGTCCTTGAGCTCGAAGTCGTACCAGTACTTGCCGCGCACGAACACGCCGCTGTCACCGTATTTCAGCTCCAGGTCATGCACGCCTTTGAAAATCTTCGAAAAGGTTTCGCCTTTCTTGAAGTTCAGGCGGTTGTCGTCGACGGTGCGTGACGACGAGGTGCCGCGTTTGCCCATTGAGTTGAAGTTGGAAATCAGCGACGGATCGGCGCCGCGCACCGACCAACTGGCGCCGATCGACAGTGACGAATCGAACTGGCCTTCGATTTCCCCGAGAGTGAAGTCAACAGCACTCGCCGGGTGGCTTGCGCCGATGGCGACGGCAGCAGCCAGCAGACTTGGCTGAAACACTCCGCGCTTTTTTGTTGTTGTCATGCGGTTCCCCAGATTCGGATGATGTGGCGATGCCATCCTAGGGGGGCAAATCCGGGTGATGTATTGCCTGATCGGATAGTTCTGCGTATTACCCGAAAGCATTAGATGCCGATGTCTGCTGAAAATACCTCGATTGACGGATGGGGCATTTGCACCTCGCGCGCGAATATGACGCCTACCTTCATCGATTTCAGGAGGCGCCGTGTCTCAGCTTCTTTGCGCAATGGACCTGCCCAGGCCACCGTCGGCACACCTGCTGCGCGAACAGCTGGAAGACCGGCTGCTCGCGGGCGCCCAGCGCCTGCGTCTGCTCTGTGCGCCCGCAGGCTATGGCAAGACGGTATTGCTCAACGATTGCATGCGCCGCCGGCCAGCCGAGGTGCGCTGCCTGTGGCTGGACCTTGGCGGGCAAGCGCTGACGCTGGCGCACTTCTGCCGACGCCTGGCCGACAGCCTTGGGCTCGACGCGCAATCCCCCAGTGATGGCGACACCTTGCTGGCGCTGCTCGAAGGCAGCCAGGAGCGCTGGTGGTTTGCGTTCGATGACTTTCCTGCTGATGCCTGCGCTGAACTCAACGCCTGGATCGACCGGCTGTTGCGTTCGCAGGCACCTGTGCATCTGTGGGTCAGCTGTCGGCAGCGGCCAAGCTGGAAGCTGGCGCGACTGCTGCTGGAAGGGCAACTGATCGAGCTGGGCGCCGGACACCTGGCGTTTTCCCGCGAGGAGCTGGAATCGCTGGTCGAACGCCTGGACCCTTTGGCCACCCCATCCACCATCGAGCACTTGTGGCAGCAGACCCAAGGCTGGGGCGCTGGCGTGCGCTTGCTGCTCAACGCCCCGGATCGCCATGAGCGGGTGGGCAGTACCTGGATGCGCGAGTACCTCGGCGGCGAGTTGTTGGCGCCGTTGTCTGCGCAGCAACGCTGGCTGTTGCTGAGCATTGCTTACCTGCCACGGGTGTCGATCGAGTTTTGCACGCGATTGTGGCCGGAGCGGGACGCGGGCCCTCTGCTGCGTGGGCTGTTGCAGTGCGAGTCGTTTTTCCTGCCGGTGGGTACGGACGGACACTGGCATCGTTTGCTGCCAGCCGTGGCAATGGCGTTGCAAGGTGAACTCGCCGCAGTCGAGCTCAATCGATTGCGCCTGGACGCCTGCCGCCTGTTGTGCGAAGACGGCTTCATCGACGAAGCCATTGAGCTGGCGTTATGCACCCATCAACCCGAGATGGCGGCCAGCTTGATGGAGCGCCTGACCCTGGACTGGATGTTCAGCGAGCGGCATTTGCATACCTGGCTCGACTGGCTGGCGCGGTTGCCGTTACGCCCAGTGGAAAGCTCGCCGAACCTGATTTACCTGAACGCCAGGGCATTGCTGAGCAGCTGGCGGCTGGACGATGCCCAGGCGCACATTGCCCGCTTGGCCTGGGTAACGCCACAGCCCAAGGCGCGCAACAACAGTCGCCTGCTGGCCAACTGGCAGGCGCTGCAGGGCACGCTTTACGGCCATAGCGGCGATGCAGTGCGCGCACGCGAGCATTGTGAGGCGGCTTTGCAGCACCTGGAGCTGCGCGACTGGCCCTCATCGTTTCTGTGTTACTCGACGCTGGCGCGTGTTTCGATGGCCGCCGGTGAGCCTGAACAGGCGCGCGAACTACTGGATTCGTCGCTGCAACTGGCGCGGCGCCATGGCTGTCTGGCCAGCGAGGTGCTGATCAATGCCGACCGCATCCGCCAGTTGATTCTCAGTGGTGAGATGGAGCTGGCCGAGTCGGTGCTGCAGGAATGTTTCGCGTTGGTCGCTGCCGACGGTGGCAACCACGATCTGTTGCTTTGCCGCCTGCTGTTGCTGCGTGGCGAGCTGTACTTGCTGCGCGGCGATCTGGAGGAGGGCGAAAGCGCCTTGCACGCAGGCCTGGAGCGGGGCATTGGCAGTAGCGACCCCTATGTGCTGCATGCCTTTATCGGCTTGTCGGAGGTGGCGGCCTGCAACGGCAAGATGGAGCTGGCACACCTTCACCTGCGCAATGCAGAACGGCACATGCAGCGCTGCCGCGTCAGCGAGGCCTGCTACAAGGACCTCATCGACTATCAACACATGCGCCTGCTGGCCCGCCAGGAACAGTGGGCGGCCATCCTGCCTCTGGCGCGCAAAGCGATCACCGTCGATGTAGCGCGGCTGCCGCCCCTGCATGCGCCGTCCTTGCCGCAACGCCTGCAGTTGATGCTCGCCCTGGCTGAACTGGGCAACGGCAAGCTCGATCATGCGGCCAAGCGTCTACGGGCCTTGCTGGCCACTTGTGAGCGCTTGCGCTTCGGTGGCTTGATGGCCGAAGCCCAGGTCGCGCTTGCCCGTGTCGACAGGGAAGGTGGCAGCAGCGGCGAGCAGGCCTGTCCCGCGCTGGCACGTTCGAGCCTGCTGGCCAGTTGGTCCAGTAGCGCCAGCGTGCCGACGCCGCTGCACACCGGCGCGCGCAGCGGGCTGACCTCCCGCGAGTTTTCGGTGCTGCAGTTGGTGGCCCATGGGCTTTCCAACCAGGAAATCAGTGAGCAGCTGTTTATCTCCCTGAACACCGTCAAGGCTCACACCGTGAAAATCAACCACAAACTTGGGGTCAAGCGCCGTACCCAGGCGGTGATGCGCGCCAAGTCTTTAGGCATGCTCGCCTGATCAGTCCAACAGGCCGCGGGCGCGGGCGATGGCAATGGCTTCGGTGCGGCCCTGGGCGCCGAGCTTGGCGCTGATGTTGCGCAGGTGCGTCTTGACCGTGTGTTCGGACAAATGCATCTGCTCGGCGATGGCGCGGTTACGGTTACCGGCGGCGAGCAAACGTATCACCTGCAACTCGCGGATGGTCAGTTGCAGCTCGGTTTCCTGTGGTTCACTGCCTTCATTCGGCTCTTTCTGGGCGCCGCTGCGTTGCAGCAAGTCGACGAGAAACTCCGGGGCAATACCCAGACTGCTGCACGACGCCTGGTAGGTCACTGCCCAGCGCTCCAGGAGCCGGACCAGGGCCGGGCCTTCTTCGAGAAAGGTACGCAGGAAACCTTCCTGGCTGGCGATGCGCAAGGCGGGTGTGAGGGCATCCAGCGCGAGTTTTTGCCGGCCTTTTCCGGCCAGGGCCATGGCCAGCAACAGGCGCAGCTTGAGCGCCCGGCGTTGCTGCTGGCGACCCTCGGCGAGTTCGATGCGCGTGCGCAGCTCGCCGGCGGCCAAGGCATAGTCGCCACGGGCGATGTACAGGCGCTGGCGGGCGATGAACGGCGTGTCGGTGTCACAGGCGAAGGTCAGCACCTCAGGGCGATCCCACTCACCGGCGAGTTCCGCAGATGCCAGTGCCTGGGCGGCGATGTCCAGGCGGCCTTCCACCGTGGCCACGCGTGCCCGTTCAAGCCAGGCCGCGCAGAGAATCCGCAGCGAGCCGCTGCGTCGCCCCAGTTGCTCAAGGTCGGCCAGATGACGTAGCCAGGCTTCACGGTTGCCGTTTTGCAGCGCAATACGTGCCAGCACCACCCGATGTGCGATCAAAGCGTCGGGGCCGCCGAGATCGAGGGCGTGCTGCGGGATCTGGTTGAGCATCGTCCAGGCCTGGGTCAGCACATCGCCTTCGTAGAGCACCAGGGCGTGAAGAATGTCCAGGGTCACCTTGGCACCTACCCAGCGTCCGTCCAGCACGGCGGCCTGTACGCTGCTGGCCGCTTCAAGCCGGGCGAGGGCGGCGCGGCGATGGCCCAGTGTCAGTTCCAGCGCGCTTTCTATATAGACCGCGATGCCGTCCACCAGCGCCGAGCGCTCTTCGGGTGCCTGCCGGGCCATGTCGATCAGCAAGGCGCGGGCATCGTCATAGCGGCCCGTAGAAATCAGGCAGAACGCCAAGGGCGTGGCGACCATGCCGTATTGCAGCCCGTCACTGGGCGTCAGGCGGGCGATCTGCGCTTGCGCCACGCTTATCGCCGCCTCTGTCTGGTCGGTAAAGGCCAGCAGCAGGCAGCGAATGGTGTCGGTTTCCAGGTTGGCGGGGTTGCGCTCGACGACCTGCATGGCATCCCGGTAGCGGCGGTCGAGCACCAACAACCAGGCATGGGTCAGCGCCAGCCGTGGCCGGGCTTCCAGGACCTGACTGGGCATTTGCTCCAGCCAGCGCAACATCAGGCGCAGACGGCCGGCATCGACCAGCTCGTCGAGGTGGCGCTCCAGGTAGTCGGCCGCTTGCTCGATGTCGTTGGCGCTCATCAGGTGGCCGATAGCCGCCGCGGGATGTTTGTGTGCCAGGTACCAGCGCGCCGCTGCTCGATTCAGCCCTTCGACCTGTCCGGGCAACTGGCGAGCCAGGGCGCTGCGCAGGAACCCGCTGAACAGGCGGTGGTAGCGGAACCACTGGTGCTGAGCGTCGGTGGGTTGAATGAACAGGTTACTGCGCAGCAACTGCTCGATCAGTTCGGCGCTGTCCTGGCGCTGGGTGAGGGCGTCGCACAAGGGCGCACAGAAGCGCTCGAGAATGCTGGTCTGCAGCAGGAACAGGCGCACCTCATGGCTCTGCCGGGCGAGAATGTCTTCGGTGAGGTATTCGGCCAGCTCCTGATTGTTGCCGGAGAACGAACCAACCACATCGGCCAGGGCCGTGCGCCCCTTCAACGACAGGGTGGCGAGGAACAAACCGGTGATCCAGCCTTCGCTAATCGCCTGCAGCCGAGCGCAGTCTTCGTCAGTGATCGGCAACGGGCAGCGGCCGCGCAGGTACGCCTGGGTTTGCGCCGGGCTCAGGCGCAGTGCATCGGTGTCGATATCCAGCACCTGGCCCTGCATGCGCAAACGCCCAAGGCCCAGTTCAGGGTTGATGCGCGAGGCGATGGCCAGGCGTGCGCCAGGGGCCAGGGCTGCCAGCAGTTGCTGGATGAAGGCGAGCGCCTGCGGCGTATCGAGCACTTCGAAATCGTCCAATACCACGGTGAAACCCGGCGCCAGGCTACCCAGTTGTTGCAGTAACGCCTGGGGGCTGGCGAGCGCGTCGCTGCTGGGAGCACCGTCGAGCGCCTGTAACCCTGCATACAGATGAGCGGCCAGGCGCCTGGGGTCGTTATCCGCGCGGTCGAGCGTGAGCCAGAGCACGGGCTGGCGATTGTCCAGGCAACGCTCGCGCAACTGGCGCAACAGGGTGGTCTTGCCGAAGCCAGCGGCGGCGCGGATCAGGATCAGGCGGATGTTGCCGGGTGGATCGATGCCTTGCAGCAGGTTGTCTCGGGGCAGCAGGCCGACCGAGGTACCCAGCGCAACGAATTTCTCTGCGCGAATAGGGTGAGTGGCTGGCGCTGGCAGTTCGTCCGAGGGCGGGATGTCGCTCGGTACAAGGCTCAGGCGGGCGATAAGGTCCTGGCGTTTGGGCATGTGTCTCTCTGGCCATGCGGGCCGCCTGGTCAGCGGCCTCTGATTATTCTGTCAGCAGATAATGCCACGGCTACCGGCGCTGCGGAAAAATCGCAGGATGAACTTCACTCTTTTGAGCGATAGGTATGCCCGACCTGTCTGGCTAGCCTGTTGCCGGTCGCACGCCTTCGTGGCGCGTTGACGTCAATGCCACTAACAATCAGAGAGAAGAACATGGCAGGAGCACTGACTGGGGTACGAATAATCGAAATGAATGCGATCGGGCCGGCGCCCTTTGCCACCATGTTACTCGCCGACATGGGCGCAGAGGTGATCCGCATTGACCGCCAGCAGTCAGGGTTCCTCAATGGCGATGCCAGCGTCATTGGCCGTGGTCGCCGCAGTCTGGCGATTGACCCGCGCAAACCGGGGGCAACCGAGGTGCTGTTGCAGCTGATCGACAGCGCCGACATTCTGGTGGAAGGCTTTCGGCCGGGCGTCATGGAGCGCCTGGGGCTTGGCCCTGATGTGTGCCTGGCACGTAACCCGAAGCTGGTCTACGGGCGCATGACCGGGTGGGGCCAGAGCGGCCCGCTGGCGCAGAGTGCCGGTCACGACCTCAATTACCTGGCCATTACCGGTGCGCTGCATGCCATGGGCCACGCCGACCATGCGCCGACGCCGCCGTTGCACCTGGTGGGGGACATGGGCGGCGGCGCGATGTTTCTGGCTTTCGGTGTGGTGGCGGCGTTGTTCGAAGCGCAGCGCTCCGGCAAGGGCCAGGTGGTCGATGCCGCTATCAGCGATGGTGTGGCCCTGCTCAGCACCATGTACTACGAGTTCCAGCAGAACGGCCAATGGGGTGAGCGCGGGCAGAACCTGTTCGATGGCGGGGCGCCGTTCTATGGCTGTTACACCTGCGCCGATGGCCGCTTCATTTCCATCGGCGCCATCGAACCGCAGTTCTACCAGCGCTTGCTGGAACTCTGCGAGATCGATGACCCGCTGTTCAAGGCACAGTGGGACCGCAGCCTGTGGCCAGCGCAGCGAGCAAAGCTGGAAACGCTGTTTCGCAGCCGCAGCCGCGACCAGTGGTGCCAGTTGCTGGAAGGTAGCGAAGCCTGCTTTGCCCCGGTGCTCGACTTCAGCGAGGCGCCGGCCTACGCCCACAACCAGGCGCGCGGCACCTTCATGCACAGTGCCGGCGTCACCCACCCGGCACCGGCACCGCGCTTGAGCCGCACCCCGACGCAGGCCGGTGAGAAAGTGCGCAATGGCCAGCACAGTGTGCAAATCCTCTGTGAGCTGGGGCTGGACGAGGCACAGATTGCCGCGTTGCGCGAGGCCGGCGCTATCGCCTGAGCAAGAGGAGTGGGGTGACCCCACTCCAACCCCACCCCTTTCTACTCCCTGGGGGCGGGGTACAGCTCAAAAGCGTTGCGCAACCATGACGACAAGGCCCCGGAGCGACCGGTGCGCCAAACCAGTCAACTGATCGCGGAGAAACAGATGTCCCAGAAAACCTACGTAGCCGGCGTCGGCATGATCCAGTTCGCCAAGCCCGGTGCCAGTGGTAGTTACATCGAGATGGGGGCCCAGGCCGTGCGTCAGGCGCTGGAGGATGCCGGTATCGGCTATGAGCTGGTGCAACAGGCCTATGCCGGTTACGTGTATGGCGACTCCACCTGCGGCCAGTCGGCGCTGTACGAAGTCGGCATGACTGGCATTCCGGTGATCAACGTCAACAACAACTGCGCCAGTGGCTCGACCGCGTTGTTCATGGCCCGCCAGGCGGTGGAGAGCGGCGCGGTCGATTGTGCGCTGGCCTTCGGCTTCGAGCAGATGCAGCCCGGTGCCCTGAAAAACTTCTGGACCGATCGTCCGTTGACCATGGGCAAGGGTTTTGACAGTGCCGCCACGGTGTTCCCGGAAGGCATTGGCATGCCGGGGGCATTGATGTTCTTCGGCGGCGCCGGCCGCGAGCACATGGAAAAATACGGCACCAGGATGGAAACCTTCGCGGCGATCCGCGCCAAGGCCAGCCGTCATGCCGCCAACAACCCGCTGGCAGTGTTCAAGAAAGTGGTCAGCACCGAAGAAGTGATGGCCGACCAGGTGGTCTGGGAAGGCGTGATGACCCGCCTGATGGCCTGTCCGCCGACCTGCGGTGGCGCTGCGGCAATCATCGTTTCCGAACGTTTCGCCAAGCGCCACGGCCTGCGCACTGATGTGTCGATCCTGGCCCAGGCAATGACCACCGATACCCCGGATGCCTTCGAACCGGCGTCGATGATCGAAATCGTCGGCTCTGGCATGACCCGCTCGGCGGCCCGCCAGGTGTATGAAAAGGCTGGCGTCGGCCCTGAAGACATCCGCGTCTGCGAGCTGCACGACTGCTTCGCCCACAACGAGCTGCTGACCTATGAAGGCCTGGGGTTCTGCCCGGTGGGCGCTGGCGAGCAGTTTGTGATGGATGGCGACAACACCTATGGCGGCCAGGTCGTGGTCAATCCGTCCGGTGGCCTGCTGTCCAAAGGCCACCCGCTGGGTGCTACCGGTCTTGCGCAATGCTATGAGCTGAGCCACCAGTTGCGCGGTAGCGCCCAGGCCCGCCAGGTGGAAGGGCTTCGGCATGCGCTGCAGCACAACCTCGGCCTGGGTGGCGCGGGCGTCGTGACCCTCTACGGTCGCGGCTGATCGCCCCGGTCATCCTTCAGGAGTCAACCGAAATGGCAGACAAAAGTCTGATCGGCCGTTCGCTCGGCGTCACCACCAGCGAGGTGGAAAAAGGCCGCCTGCGCTTTTTCGCCAAGGCGATTGGCGAGACCGACCCGCTGTACACCGACGAAGAAGCCGCCAAGGCCGCCGGCTTCCCCACCTTGCCGGTGCCCCCCACGTTCCTGCTGTGCCTGGAAAGCGAAGGGCGCAATCCGCAAGCGATTGTCGAAGACATCATGGGCTTTGACCTGGGGCGCATCCTGCATGCCGAGCAGGAGTTCAGCTACCACCGCATGGCCTTTGCCGGCGACGTGCTGACCTTTGATTCGCGCATCGTCGACGTCTACGAAAAGAAGGGCGGTGCCCTGCAGTTCGTGGTCCAGCAGACCCGTATCACCAACCAGAACGGCGAGCATATCGCCGATCTCCGCTCTTCGCTTGTGCAGCGCTGAGGTACCGTCATGACGCATTCACCAACCTACGGCCCGCAGTACAGCGACGTGCAGGTCGGCACCGAACTGCCGTTGCTCAAGCTGCGCCCGGTCGATCGCACCACGTTGGCGTTGTACGCCGGCGCGTCCGGTGACCATAACCAGATTCACATCGACATCGACTTTGCCCGCAAGGCCCGCGTCCCCGACGTGTTTGCCCACGGCATGCTCTCGGCCGCCTACCTGGGCCGTTTGCTTACAAGCTGGGTGGCGCAGACGCAGATCCGCTCCTTGTCGATGCGCTTTGTCGGCATCACCCAGATCGGTCACATCCCGCACCTGACCGGACGCATCACCGAGAAGTTCGAGGCGGGCGGCGAAAAGCGTGTGCGCCTGCAGATCCAGTGCGCCAACCAGTACGACGAACCCAAGGTAGTGGGCGAGGCCGTTGTGGCCCTGGCCTGACGCTCCCTCACTGCAGACAAACAGACTTTATTAGAAGGCCATAACAATGAAAAAACTCGAAGGCAAAGTCGCCCTGGTCACCGGCTCCGGTCGTGGTATCGGCCGCAGCGTCGCCCTGAAACTGGCGGGCGATGGTGCCCGTGTGGTGGTCAATGACCTGGACGCCGGCCCTGCTGAAGAAGTGGTCGCCGAGATCCGCGCCGCCGGTGGTGAAGCCGTTGCCTGTGTGGGCAGCGTGACTGCGGTCGACTTCGCCGAGCGTTTCGTCAAGACCGCGGTCGACAGCTTTGGCGGCATCGATATCATCGTCAACAATGCCGGTTACACCTGGGACAACGTGATCCAGAAGATGAGCGACGAGCAGTGGTACGCGATCATCGACTGCCACCTGACCGCGCCGTTCCGCATCCTGCGTGCCGCCCAGCCGATCATCAGCGCCCTGGCCAAACAGGAAGCCGCCGAAGGCCGTGTGGTCAATCGCAAGGTGGTCAATATTTCTTCCATCGCCGCCGGCGGCAACGCCGGTCAAGCCAACTATTCGTCTGCCAAGGCGGGCATCCTCGGCATGACCAAGTCGCTGTCCAAGGAGTGGGGGCGCTACAACGTCAACGTCAACGCCGTGGCCTTCGGTCATATCGACACTCGCATGACCCAGGCCCTGGCCGGTGAGGCGAGCAAGACCGTGAGCATCGAAGGCCGCGAGATCAAGGTCGGCATCCAGCCTGCCGCCATCGCCGCCAGCAACCAGATGTGCCCGCTGGGCCGCCCGGGCACCCCGGACGAAGCCGCAGGCTCGGTGTACCTGTTCTGCATCCCTGAATCCAACTTCGTCTCCGGCCAGGTGCTGGTGTGCGGCGGCGGTTTCGGCAACGTCTGACAGAGTGAGGAGAACAGCATGCGTGTAGCGAATTATGTGTCCCCTTGGGAAGACGCCGACCTGGTCGCCTTCCGTGACAGCATCCGCCGTTTCGTCCGCGAGCAACTGCTGCCGCACGAAGACAAATGGCGCGAACAGCACCGCTCCGACCGCAGCGCCTGGCTGGCCTGTGGCGAGATGGGCATGATCCTTCCGGACATGCCCTCCGAGTACGGCGGTGCCGACGGTACGCCTGCCCACTATGCGGTGGCCATGGAAGAACTGACCTACGCCGGCGCGATGAGTATCGCCCTGAGCATCAACCATATCGTTGGTCACTACATTCTCGCCGGCGGTACCGAAGCGCAGAAGCGTCAGTGGTTGCCGAAGATTGCCTCGGGTGAGTGCATCTGCTCGATCGCCATGACCGAGCCGGGCACCGGCTCCGACCTTCAAGGCGTGCGTACCCGTGCGGTGAAGCACGGTGACAAGTACCTGATCAGCGGCTCGAAGACCTTCATCAGCAACGGTCAGAACAGCGATATGGTGGTAGTGATCGCCAAGACTGACCTGCAAGCCAAGGGCTCGCGTGGTATCTCGCTGTTTCTCGTCGATACCGCGACCCCGGGTTTCCAGCGCGGCAAGTGCCTGGACAAGATCGGTTTGCCCGGCCAGGACACCTCGGAAATGTTCTTCCAGGACTGCGAAGTACCGGCCGACTGCCTGCTCGGCGGCGTCGAAGGCCAGGGTTTCGCCCAGCTGATGCAGCAGTTGCCTTATGAACGTGCCGAGATTTCCATCCAGGCGGCGGCCTCCCTGGAGCGTGCGCTGGCGTTGACGGTGGAATACACCCGCGAACGCAAGGCGTTCGGTAAGTCGATCCTCGATTTCCAGAACACCCGTTTCACCCTGGCCGAAGTCAAGGCCACCACCCTGGCTTCGCGGCTGTTCGCCGACCTGATCGTGCAACGTTGGGTGGACGGCACTCTCGACACCACCCTGGCGTCGATGGGCAAGTTCTGGCTGACCGACCGTCAGGGCGAAGTGATCGATGATTGCCTGCAGTTCTTCGGTGGTTTTGGCTACATGAACGAATACCCGATTGCGCGGATGTTCGCCGATGCCCGGGTGGCGCGCATCTATGGCGGCGCCAACGAAATCCAGCGTGAGCTGGTCGGACGCTCTCTGTAACGGGGAGGGCCGGGCAACGCTCATCCACGAGAGAATCGCCCGGCCAGCCAGGGATGGCTCAGACAACAACAATAAAACAGGAGGTCACGATGTACATCACTCAAGGCCTGCATCGCCATCTTCAGCAGCGCCCCGACGCGGTTGCTGTGCGTGAATCGGGCCGCAGCCTGACGTTTGCCCAGCTGGCCCGGCGGGTCGCTCGCCTGGCTGGTGCACTCAAGGGCCTGGGCATGGTCAGCGATGACTGTATTGCCATGCTGGCGCGCAACTCGCAACGCTACATCGAATACAGCCTGGGCGTGCCGTGGGCCGACGGTGTGCTCAATCCGGTCAACACCCGCTGGAGCGTGGCCGAGATCGTCTACTCGCTGAACGACTCGGCCTCGACCGTGCTGATTGTCGACGACGCCTTCAAGGATGTCGCGGATCATATTGCCAGCCAGGCGCAAACCATCCGCCATGTCATCTATGCCGGCGACGGCGAAACCCCGCCCGGGATGCTCAACTACGAAGCGCTGTTGGCCGAAGCCACGCCGGTAGAAGACGTGCGCCGTGGCGGCAATGCCTTGCTGGGGATTTTCTACACCGGCGGCACCACCGGCTTCCCCAAGGGCGTGATGATCAGCCACGCCAACCTGGCATTCGCCGGGCTGGCGGCGATGAGCCGAGGGTTCTTCGGCCCGAAGGCGGTGTTCATGCACGCCATGCCGATGTTCCACCTTGCCGACTTTTCTGCGTTGTACTGCCTGATGGTCAGCGGCGGCACCCACGTCATCCTGCCGGCGTTCACCGGTGAAGCGGCGCTGGCGACCATTCTTGAAGAGCAGGTCACCGATTTGATGCTGGCGCCGACCATGATCCAGATGATGCTCGACGCCCGCCAGGCCAATCCGCACACCGCCAACCTCGAACTCGCGAGCATTCGCCATATCGTTTACGGCGCTTCGCCGATTACCCCGGCGCTGCTTGATCGCGCCTGTGAGGTGTTCCCGGCTGCCGGCTTTTTTCAGGGTTACGGCATGACCGAGCTGACCACCGGCGGCACCATGCTCGATGCCGAATATCACTGCGCCAAGCATCAAGCCAGCGGCAAGATGTATTCGGCGGGCCGTGCAGTGAACTGCGTGGAGGTGAAGATCGTCGATAGCCAGGGCTGCGAAGTGCCGCGTGGCACGGTGGGCGAGATCATCGTCAGTGGTCCCAACGTCATGCTTGGCTACTGGAATCGTCCGCAGGACACGGCGCAAGTGCTTATAGACGGCTGGATGCACACCGGTGATGGCGCCTACATGGACGAGGAGGGCTTCGTCTTCATTGTCGACCGCCTGAAAGACATGATCGTCAGCGGCGGCGAGAACATCTATTCCGCCGAGGTGGAGAACGCGCTGAGCAGCCACCCCGCAGTTGCCCAGTGTGCGGTGATCGGCATTCCTTCGGATAAATGGGGTGAAACCGTGCATGCGGTGGTGGTGCTCAAGCCCGACGGCAACGCCGATGTCGAGCAGATCGTTGCCCATTGCCGTGAGCGCATTGCCGGTTACAAATGCCCGCGCAGCGTCGAGTTCCGCCTGGCCATGCCGCTCTCGGGGGTTGGCAAGATCCTCAAGAACGAGTTGCGTAAATCCTTCTGGGAAAACCGCACGCGTAATGTCGGCTGATCGGAAGCGCTTATGACCAGTGTTCAGTTGATCACCACCAAGTTCGCGCCACCGCGTATCGGCACCCAGGCAGTGGCGCGGGAGCAGTTGCTGGAAAAACTGCAGCACTGGCGTAACAGCCGCCTGTTGCTGGTGACCGGCAGCGCCGGATTTGGCAAAACCACGCTGATTGCCCAGTGGCGGCAGCTGTTGATCAAGGGTGGCGCGCAGGTGGCGTGGCTGTCGTTGTCGGCAGACGACAGCCGCTTCGAAGCCTTCTGTACCAGCTTGCTGGGGGCGTTGCGTCATGCCGAGGTGGCGGTCGACGAAGACCTGTTGCTGCTCGCCGGTGCCGAATGCGTGGCGGTGCAGACGGTATCGGCGCTGCTGGTCAACGGCCTGGCGCGATGCGGTGCCAGGCTCTACCTGATGATCGATGACCTTCACCAGGTCAATGACGAACGCACCTTCACCCTCCTGCAGTTGCTTGCCGAGCACTTGCCTGACGGCGTGCACCTGGTCCTGGCTTCTCGCGTCGCGCCGTCCTTGCAGCTGGGGCGGTTGCGGGCGCTGGGCGAGGTGTGCGAGGTGGAGTGCGCGCAGTTGTCCTTCGATTTCCGTGAGTCGCTGGCGTTTCTCAGGGGCCAGCTCGATGAGCAAATGGACCTGGACACCGTCCACGCGGCTCATGCCCTCACCGATGGCTGGCCCATTGGCTTGCAGCTGCTGGCCATCGCCCTCAAGAGCAACCCGCGCAAGCCGGTGCAGGGCACCGCGTTTGCCCGTAGCAGTACGGCGTTGGCGGAATACCTGGCCGAGGACGTGATGGCCGATCTGCCCAGCGAATTGTTCGTGTTCCTGCAGAAACTGTCGATACTGCGGCGCTTCAACGCCGACGTCGCCGCGCATGTCACCGAGCAGCCCGAGGCGGCCGCGCTGATTGCCTCGATCGAGGAGCGCAATCTGTTTATCCAGCCGGTGGACCTGGCAGGGCAGCAGTGGTACCGGTTGCATCCGCTGTTCGTCGAGTTTCTCGGTCAGCGCCTGCACAGCGGCGATAACGATGTGCGCTGCCTGCATCGGCGGGCGGCGCAGTGGTTCGAGCGTGCCGGGCTGGTGCAGGAAGCGTTGCGCCACGGCCTGTTGTGCGAGGACTTCGCCTTGGTCGTCGAAATGCTCGAACGCGTGCAGCCTTCGACGCGCCGGGTCAGCCACCTGAGCCAGTTCATGCGCTGGCTGGAGCAAGTGCCGCGGGCGGTGCTGATCGCGCACCCGAACCTGTGGTTGCTGGGGATCTGGGGCGCGGTGCTGACCGTACTCACCGGCAAGGCGCAGGCCTGGATCGCCGAACTCGAACGCGAGCCCCTGGCCGGGCAATGGGCGGCACAGGTGGTGCTGCTCAAAGCCTCGCTGGCCATGCACCAGGATGACGACACGCGCTGCATGGCATTGCTGGAGTCGCTGCAGGGCAGGGCGCTTGCTGCGCCTTTTGAAGAGCAGGTGCGCATCGGCCTGACCATCAACTGCCTGGCGCTGCGCGGCGAGCATGCCCAGGCGCGCAGTCTGTTTCGCCAACCTGAGGCCCGCTGCCTGCGCAGCGATGACGAGATGGCGCTGATGGGCCAGGTGACCATGGCCTCGGCGAGCCTGCTGGAGGGCAAGGTACTTGAAGCTGAGCGCCTGTGTGCGCCGTTGCTGGAACAGGCCGAAACTGTCCATGGGCGGCGCTCGGTCAGTGCCTGCAGTGCCGCGGTGGTGATGGCTGAAGCCTGTTACGAGCTGGATCGGCTGGAGCAGGCACGTGAAGCGTTGGCCAACCGTCTGGACATCCTGCGCTTTTCCGCACCGATGTCGATGATCGGCGCGGCGCTCTGCCATGCACGGCTGATGAACCTGGAGGCGTCGCCGCGGGTAGCGTTGGAGTACCTGGCCGAGAAACAGGAGCATTTTTGCAACCTCGGGCTGGATCGCGGTGTCGCCAGCATGCTGGCCGAGCAACTGCGTCTGGCGTTGCGCTGTGACGATTGCTTTCATGCCGAAACGCTGCAGGCAAAACTCGATGAGTTGGCCCGTAGCCACCGGGGTGCAACGCCGTGTGATGCTGAAGTGATGGCGCTGGCGGCGCTATCCCGGGCCCGACTCTCGCTGGCACGGCGCCAGCCGGAAGCGGCGCTGCAAGTGCTGGACATCGCCCACCGCTATGCCGGCGAGTACGACCGTGGGCGCTGGCGCGTCCAGGTCGAGCTGTTGCGGGCCTTCGCCTTGCGCGCCCTGACCCGTGACACGGAAGCGCAGGAAAGGCTCAAGGCGGCGCTGGCCAGCGGCTATCGCCTGGGCCTGGCGCGTACCTTGCTCGATGAGGGCGAGCTGTTCCAGACCATGCTCGCTGAGCTGGTGCTGGAAGACGCAGCAGTGCTGGCGGGCTACCGCAGCAGCCTGCTCAAGACCCCAGCGCTGACGCCTGCTGTCGCGCCGACCGCGGTGCCCCGTGCGCCAAGCCAGCAGATCACCCGACGCGAGCAGGAAATCCTCGAGTTGCTGGAACAATCGATGTCCAACAAACGCATCGCCCTGGCGCTGAACCTGAGCCTGCAGACGGTGAAGTGGAACTTGAAGAACATCTTTTCCAAACTCGGCGTGTCCAGCCGCTACGACGCCATCCTGGCCATGCGCAGACAGCGTGAGGTGGGAGCGGGCCTTGCCCCGCGATCGGGCGCGTAGCGGCCGCAAATCCTGAGTGTGCGGTATCTCTGTTACACGGTGTCGCTTGGTTTTACTGCCGCTTTGCGGCAGATCGCGGGGCAAGGCCCGCTCCCACCGGGTTGTGACTGCCTTGTGTTATTTGATGGAGGTGTATGGATGCGAGTACAGTCAGCCGTGATGGAGCAATCGCATCAGGCTGGAGTCAGAGATGGCGCGACATATACCAATAACAAATGCTACCGATCCCTTGCACACCTCACGGTTGGTTCGCCAGCGGCTGATCAGCGACGGCGCGTTGCCGCAGGGCATGCTGCGTGAAGAAATCGACGCCTCGTGGCGGCGCAGCCTCGGCTATGGCCTGAACTGCCTGGACAGCGAACAGGTAGAGCTGGGTACACGCCAGCGCCTGCAGGAACTGCTGGACGGCAACCGCCTGCTGATAGACGCCGCGACACCCGAAATGGAGTACCTGGTGAAACGCCAGGGCAACAGCGGCATGATCATCCTCGGCGACGCCCAGGCCAATATCCTCGCCATCGGCGGTCAGGCCGAGGAACTCAACCAGCCCGGCCTGCGCGACTTGCACCCCGGCAGTTGCTGGAGTGAGTCGAGCCGCGGCACCAACGCCATTGGCACCGCCGTGGTCGAGGGGCGACCGACCCTGATCAACTGCGGCGAGCACTACCTGGACCGCTTGAGTCCGTTTTCCTGCACCTCGGTGCCGCTGCGTGACCCGCTCGGGCATGTCATCGGCGTCCTCGACCTGACCCGCGAAGGGGTCATGGCCCAGCCGCAGGACAACCTTTCTACGCTGATTCTGGCGGCCAGCATTATCGAGAGCCGGATGTTCGGTTTGTGCTATCCGGAGCAGCTGGTGCTGGCGTTTCACAGCCGTCCGCAATTCCTGGGCAGCGCCTGGCATGGTCTGCTGGCGCTGAGCCTGGATGGCGAAGTGCTGGCGGCCAACGAGCGCGCCTGCGAGTTGCTCCAGCTGGCGCGCCCGGCTCTGATCGGGCGACGCTGCAGCGACCTGATGGGCGAGCGCACCTCGGCGTTCCTCACGCGCCTGTGGATGGACCGGGTCAGTAGTGTGCAGACCGCCAAAGGTGAGTTCTTCTTCCGCGCCGTGCACCTGCCACGGCGTGCCGGCATGGGCCCGGCGCAGCCGCTGGGCAAGGCCCCTGCAGCGCCTAAACCGGCGCCGCTGGAAAGCCTGGCCGGTAGCGATGCGCGCTTTGCCCGGGCGCTGCGCATGGCCTGCCGGGGGTTGAACAATGACTTGCCGGTGCTGTTGCTCGGCGAGACCGGCACCGGCAAAGAAGTGGTGGCGCGCGCGCTGCACCAGGCCAGCCCGCGTGCCGACAAGCCCTTTGTCGCGGTCAACTGCGCCGCTATTCCGGAAGGGCTGATCGAATCCGAGCTGTTCGGCTATCGCGAAGGCGCCTTCACCGGTTCCCGCCGTGGCGGCATGGTCGGGCGGCTGTCCCAGGCCCACGGCGGCACCTTGTTTCTCGACGAAATCGGCGACATGCCGCTGGCCCTGCAAGCGCGCCTGCTGCGGGTATTGCAGGAACGCCGGGTGGCACCGCTGGGCGGTGGTGAAGAGCAGGACATCGACGTCGCGGTGATCTGCGCCACGCACCGCGACCTGAAACGGCTGGTGCTCGACCAGCATTTTCGCGAAGACCTCTACTACCGCATCAACGGCGTGAGCCTGCAGTTGCCGGCCTTGCGTGACCGCGACGACCTGGGCGAGGTGATCGACAGCCTGCTGGGCAAGTTCGGTGCCGAAGGCGTCAGCCTGGACAAGGGCCTGCGCGAGTTGCTGGGCAATTTCGACTGGCCGGGCAACATCCGCCAGCTGGAAATGGTCTTGCGTTCGGCACTGGCCATGCGCGAGCCGGGTGAGCAGGTGTTGAGCCAGGAACACCTGACCGACTGCCTGCTCGATGAGCTCAGCGCCAGTGCGCCGCAAACCGGCAGTATCCGTGAGAACGAGGTGGAGTTGATCCGTGGCGCCCTGGCGCGCCATCAGGGTAATGTCTCGGCTGCGGCCGATGCCTTGGGCATCAGTCGCGCCACCCTGTACCGAAAACTCAAGCAATTGCGCGGCTAAGGGGCAGGTGATGGGCGGTATTTTTCTCAGGCTGGTCAACAGCTCCGACCCGGAGCTGATGCGCCGTGCGCTGGCCTGGCTGTATGGTTTCGTGCGCCCGCACTGGCGCGCGGTGGCGGTGTTGCTGGGCCTGTCCCTTGCGGCTTCGCTGCTGGTGCTGGTGCAACCCTGGCTGGTCAAGACCCTGATCGACCAGGGCCTGCTGGCCAAGGACTTCCAGGTGCTCTGGCAGATCGCGCTGATCATGATTGCCGTGGGTATCGTCGGCATGCTGCTGGCGGGGGTTAACCGCTACCTGCACACGCGCCTGTCCGGGCGCATTCTGTTTGCCCTGCGCGATGACCTGTATCGCCACTTGCAGCAGCTGTCACCGGCGTTTTACGGGCGCAAGCGTATCGGTGACATCCTCTCGCGGCTCGATGGCGATGTCGCCGAGATCCAGCGCTTTGCCGTGGACTCGCTGTTTGCCGCGGTGTCCAGTGTGATCGGCCTGATCGGCGCGGTAACCCTGATGCTGATGTTGTCCTGGCAACTGTCCTTGTTGCTGGCGCTGCTTATTCCTATCGAAGTGCTGTGGTTGCGCTGGATGCGGCGCAAGGTCGAGCGCGAGGTGCGCAGCCTGCGCGAGCGCTCTGCCGATGTGTCGTCGTTTCTGGTCGAGACCTTGCCGGCGATGAAGTTCATCCAGGCTGCCGGCCAGCAGCGCCGCGAGTCCGAACGTCTGGAGCGCCTGGGCCAGGGCTACATGGGGCAGTTGCTGCGGGTGCAGGTCACCGAGTTCTTCACCCAGGCGGTGCCGGGCACATTGACGTCGCTATGCCGCGCCTGTGCCTTCCTGGTTGGCGGTTACTGGGTGATCCAGGGCACCTGGCAATTGGGTGCGCTGATCGCCTTTTCGACCTATCTGGGCATGGCGGTCGGGCCGGTGCAGAGCCTGCTGGGCCTGTATGTGGCGGTGCAGCGCATGGCGGTCAGCCTTGGCCGGGTGATGGAGCTGCAGCAAGAACCGGTTAGCGTGCGTCAGGCCGCAACACCTGCGCCGGTGCCGCAAGGGCCGGGCGAGCTGCGCCTGGAAGCGGTGCATTTCGCCCACGAGCAGCGGCTCGGGATGGTTCTCGGCGGTGTTGATATCTGCATTCCGGCAGGGGTGAAGGTGGCGATCAGCGGTGCGTCGGGGGTTGGCAAGTCGACCCTGATCGACCTGCTGCAGCGTTTCTATGACCCTGACCAGGGGCGCATCCTGCTCGATGGCACCGATTTGCGCGACCTCGATCTGCTGGCCCTGCGCAAGTGCATTGCGGTGGTCAGCCAGGACATCGTGCTGTTTCGCGGCACCCTGGCGCAGAACCTTGCCTACAGTGTGCCCGAGGCCAGCCGTGAGGACCTTGAGCGGGTGGTGCGCCTGACGCGCCTGGAATCGCTGGTCGAAGCCCTGCCGCTCGGTCTGGACGGTCAGTTGGGCGAACGCGGCCAGCAGTTGTCCGGCGGCCAGAAACAGCGCATCGCCATCGCCCGCGCCTTGCTCCAGGACCCGCGGGTGCTGGTGCTCGACGAAGCGACCTCGGCGGTTGACGAGGCCACCGAGCGCGAAGTGATCGCCGCCATCGACCAGCTGTTCGCCGGGCGCACGCGGATTCTGATCAGTCATCGCACCAGCACCCTGGCCGACGCCGAATTGCACCTGCACCTTGAAGACGGTTGCTTGCAGGCTGTCTGGCAGGAGTCGCTGCGCAATGGCCGATGAACTCTGCGTGGGGGTGATCGACAGTGGCTGTTCGGCGCAGCAGGCCCAGTATCTGGTGGGCGGCCGACGCTTCTGGCTGGAGCAGGGAACACTGGGTGAAGGCGAGCTGCAGGTCGATGCCCTGGGCCATGGCAGTGCCGTGCTTGAACGGCTGCTGGCGCAGGCCGATGGCTTGTCGATAAACATGGCCCAGGTGTTCGACAGCCGCGGCGCGACCTCGGTGTTGCAAGTCAGTGCGGCGTTGCTGTGGCTGGTGGAGCAAGGGGTGAGTTTGGTCAATCTGAGCCTGGGTCTGTCCCAGGATCGGGCCGTGTTGCGCCAGGCCTGCGCCGTGGCGGTTGAGGCTGGTGTGCTGCTGTGTGCGTCCAGCCCGGCGCGTGGCGGGCCGGTATATCCGGCCAGCTATCCGGGCGTGCTGCGCATCACCGGCGATGCCCGTTGCCGGCCGGGACAGTGGTCGTGGCTGGACACTGCGCAGGCCGACATTGGCGCGGCGGTCGGCGAGGGCGCCGGGTCCGCTGGTGCGAGCCTGGCCTGCGCGGCCTTGAGCGGGCAGATTTGCGCTTATCTGCGCGAGCACCGGCAAGCGACACGCGAGCAAGTGCTGGCGTACCTGCGCGATAACGCCGCCTTTATCGGCCCTGAGCGCCGTGGAGGCGAGCATGCCTGAATCACGCATCCTGATTCTCGGCGCCGGGCCTGCCGGCGCGGCCACGGCCATTGGCCTGCGGCGCCTGGGCTATGCCGTCACGGTGGTCTCCGAGTGGCGACGCTTCGCGGCCGTCGAAGGGGTTTCGCAGCGGGTACTCGAGGGCCTGCGTCATGCCGGTCTCGGTGGTGCCCTGAACCAGGCTGCTACGCCAGCAACCCGGCAAGTGCGCTGGAATGGTCAGCACCTGCACCTGAATCAGGAGTACCTGCTCGACCGCCAAGCCTTCGACCGGGCCCTGCGCCATGACCTGCAACAGGCCGGGGTGACGGTGATCGAAGGTCGGGTACGCGAGGTGCTGGGCCAGGACGGTTATCAGGTGCGCCTGGACGACGGGCAAACCCTTGAGGCCGAGTTTCTCGTCGAGGCCCGTGGCCGCCAGGCGCCGCTGACGGTCGACCGCCTGCGCGGCCCGGAGACGGTCAGTTTGCTCAACCTCTGGCAGGGCGCACCGGGCGAGCCGGCTTCGGCGGTGGAGAGCCTGGCCGATGGCTGGGCGTGGATGGCCCGGCTCGCCGATGGTCGTTGCTACTGGCAAATCACCCTGAATGCCGAAGGCCTGCCGGGCAAGTCGGCGCTGGCCGAATACTGTGCCGAACGCCGGCGTCGCTCGCCGCTGGTGGCCGAGTTGTTTGATGCGCAGGCCCTGGCGCCGGCAACCGTACATGCACGTAGCAGCACCGCCATCCTTGCGGGTGAGTGTGTTGGTGATGATTGGCTGCGGGTGGGCGATGCCGCCATGGCGGTTGATCCGCTGTCGGGGAACGGGATTTTCCAGTCGCTGTCCTCGGCGTTGCAGGCGCCGGCCGTGATCAACACCCTCCTGCGTTGCCCGCAGCGGGCGGCGCTGGCGCGGCGCTTCCATCAGCAACGGATCGAACAGCTGTTTTTACGCTTCGCGCGGATCGGCCGCGATTTTTATGCCCAGGAACAGGCGCGGGCAGATGGGGTGTTCTGGGCGCGCAGGCGGCAATGGCCGGATGCGCAGCCGATACATGTTGCGGCCGATTGGCAGGCGGTGCGCGTCGAGTCGCGACCGGTGCTGCGCGATGGGCTGGTGGATGAGGCTGAAGTGGTGGTGACAGCGGATCAGCCGTTGGGCGTTTGGCACTTGCAGGGGATCGAGCTGGCGCCGGTGGTGCGTGGGGTTCAGGGCGGGCTTGAGGTTGCGCAGGTGTTAAACGATAGCTCGGCGCAGCAGCAAAGCATGGTGCGGCGCTGGTTGGCCGAGCAGGGGTATGGCTGAATACCCGGTGGGCGCGGGCTTCTGTGGGAGCGGGCTTGCCCCGCGATTGCAGTGTGTCAGCCAAACCGCATCGCGGGGCAAGTCCGCTCCCACCTTCAGAGCTTGATCAGCACCGACTTGAGTTCGGTGTAATGCTCGATGGCAGCAGCGCCCATTTCCCGGCCGACGCCCGACAGTTTGTAGCCACCAAATGGCAGCGCCGGATCCAGCGCACTGTGACAGTTGACCCAGACTGACCCAGACTTGATCCGCGGAATCATCCGGTGCACCGCCGCCAGATCGTTGGACCAGATGCTGGCGCCCAGGCCGTAAGGGTTGTCGTTCGCCAACCGCACCACTTCATCCAGGTCATCAAAAGACATGGCAACCAGCACCGGGCCGAAGATTTCTTCCTGAACCAGACGATGGCGTTGATCAACGTCGACGATCACCGTCGGTTTGACGAAGTAACCCGGACCGAAACCTTCACCACCACAAGCGATGGTCGCCCCCAGTTCGCGGCCAAGGTTGATGTAGCCGGTCACCCGGTCCTGTTGCTTGGCGGAGATCAGTGGGCCCATCTGCACGTTCGGGTCC
Source organism: Pseudomonas sp. GZD-222 (assembly GCF_049310525.1). Taxonomy (NCBI): domain Bacteria; kingdom Pseudomonadati; phylum Pseudomonadota; class Gammaproteobacteria; order Pseudomonadales; family Pseudomonadaceae; genus Pseudomonas; species Pseudomonas sp. GZD-222. The sequence goes on along the minus strand of NZ_JBMOWO010000053.1, from coordinate 26,315 downwards.
AGGCCGTTGCCGAGGGTCATGCCGTTGGCAATCGAGGCGATGTCGGCCACGACATTGTCGAAGTGCTTGCGGTGGACATACAGGCGCGAACCGGCGCAGCACACCTGGCCCTGGTTAAAGAAGATCGCGGTGGCGGCGCCGGCAGCAGCCTCCTGCAGGTTGGCGTCGGGCATGACGATGGTCGGCGACTTGCCACCCAGCTCCAGGGTGACGCGGGTCATGTTCTCCATGGCTGCCTTGCCGATCTGCTTGCCGACTTCAGTGGAGCCGGTGAAGGTCAGCTTGTCTACGCCGGGGTGGCGGGTGAGGGCGGCACCGGCATTCAGGCCGGTACCGGTGATGACGTTGAAGACGCCATCCGGATAGCCGGCTTCCTGCACCAGTTCGGCCAGCTTCAAGGCGGTCAGCGGGGTTTCGTCGGCAGGCTTGAGCACCAGGGTGCAACCGGTGGCCAGCGCTGGCCCGAGCTTCCAGCAAGCCAGCAGCAGCGGGAAGTTCCAGGCGACGATGGCGCCGACCACGCCGATGGCTTCGCGACGGATGAAAGCGTGGAACTGGTCGTTGGGCATCAACGGCAGCGAAGGTTCAACCGTGGTGCCTTCAATCTTGGTGGCCCAACCGGCCATGTAACGCAGGAAATCGATGGCCAGTTGCACGTCCATGACCTTGGCCACCGCCGCGCTCTTGCCGTTGTTCAAGCACTCCAGTTCGGCCAGTTCCTGCGCGTCGCGTTCCATCAGCTCGGCCAGACGCCACAGCAGGTTTTGCCGTTCACGGGGTCGCATGCGGCTCCAGGCCGAATCATCGAAGGCCGCACGCGCAGCCTGGACGGCACGCTCAACGTCTTCACTGTCGGCGCACGGCACCTCGCCCAGCACCTCGCCAGTGGCCGGGTTGCGAAAGCTCATGGTCTTGCCACTTTGCGCGTCCTGCCAGTCAGCGCCGATGCGCATTTTCAGTTTACGGTCGAGAAAAGCCTGGGTGCGGGGGAGGATCGGCAGGGTCGACAGCATGGGGCGGCGCCTCTTGTCATTGGATGTGCAGGGCGCTTTCGCAACCACCATGCCAAACACGAGGTCCGCCATCAACGTATTGATATTGCTTGTCTTTTTACCCACCGAAAGAAAACGGTAGACGAATTACGGTGTAGCACTTTGAGACAGTATGAGACACCCCTGCAACAGTTCGACCCACTGCGATTCGTCCTTGAAGATGTTTAACACATTGAAAATAAACGCTTTGCCTGGATTGGCACAGTTCCTGTATTGGTCATTCGCAGAAGCACCTACGGCACCCAGCGTGCAATAACGATAAGAACAACACCGTGGAGGTCTGACCTTGAGAACGACTCGACTCCGGCGACACACCAGCAGCCTGGCGCTGTTCGCCGCCGCCTTGCTATGCACCCAGGTCCAGGCCAAAGAGCCCGGCGCCGACCTGCTGCAGACAAAGTGCATGGGCTGTCACATTGCCGAAGGTAACGACAGCTACAGCCGTATCAGCCACCAGCGCAAGACCCCTGAGGGCTGGCTGATGAGCATCGGTCGCATGCAGGTCATGCATGGCCTGCAGATCAGCGATGACGACCGCCGCACCCTGGTCAAGTACCTGGCCGACAAGCAAGGCCTGGCACCCAGTGAAACCGAGGGTGTGCGTTACGCCATGGAGCGTCGCCTGAACACGGTCGAGCAGTTTGACGAAAAGCTCAGCCAGACCTGCGGTCGCTGCCACTCCGGCGCACGCGTCGCTCTGCAGCGGCGTCCGGCCAAGGAATGGGAACACCTGGTCAACTTCCACCTCGGCCAATGGCCGTCACTCGAATACCAGTCGCTGTCACGGGACCGCGACTGGCTGACCATCGCCTTGAACGAAATGGTGCCCGAGCTGGCCAAGCGCTTCCCGCTCGACAACCCGGCCTGGACCGACTGGCAGAAAACGCGGCCCAAGCCCGAGGTGCTGGTGGGGCGCTGGGCCTTCAGCGGCCATATGCTGACCAAGGGCGACGTGCGCGGTGAGATGACCCTCGCCAGTGCGCAGGGCAATGGCACCTTCAAGGTCGATGTCAACGGCCGTTATGCCGACGGTACGCCGTTCCAGGGCAGCGGTTCGGCGATTCTCTACAACGGCTTCGAATGGCGCGGTAACGTCAAGATTGGCGATATCGCAATGCGTCAGGTGTTTGCCGCGGTCGATGGCGAGATGAAAGGGCGCATGTTCGAGGCCGAGCATGACGAGCGCGGCCTGGACTTTACCGCCGTCAAAGAAGGCAAAGCCCGTCTGCTGGCCGTGCAGCCGGCCTTTATCAAGGCCGGTAGCGAGGCTGAGTTGACCCTGGTCGGTAGCGGCTTGTCCGGCAATCCTGACCTTGGTGCCGGTATCGAAGTGACCGAGGTGCTGGAGTCAACGGCCAACCAGGTGCGGGTCAAGGTGCGTGCCGCCGCCGATGCGGCGCCTGGCCTGCGCGAGGTCAGCCAGGGCGGTTTGAAAGGGCCGAGCCTGGCGGTCTACGACAAGGTCGAGGAAGTCAAAGTGGTGCCGGCGTTCTCCATCGCCCGCATCGGTGAGAACGGCGGCAGTACGGCGAAAGTGCAGGGCCGCTTCGAGGCAGAGGCCTGGGGCAAAGATGCCAAGGGCGAGCCGCTGCGCATCGGTTATCTGCCGGCGCAGTGGTCGGTCGAGCCGTACAACGAAAAAGCCAAAGAAGACGAAGACGTCAAGTTCGCCGGGCAGATGCTCGAGAACGGCATCTTCATGCCCGGTGGTGCCGGCCCCAACCCCGAACGGCGGATGATGACCAACAACGCGGGCAATCTGAAAGTCATCGCCCAGCTCGAAGACGGCGGCCAGAAAGGCGAAGGCCACCTGATCGTCACCGTGCAGCGCTGGAACAACCCGCCGCTGCCGTGATCGGCCGTGGACCGAAGGGGCGCTGCGCCGCCCCGATGCCAACGTTGATCACACTGTACCTCGGGAGGTCGCCATGGGCGCGCTATTGAATCTGGTCGAACGCAACCTGCATGAAGTGCAGGTGGATGCCGACCGTATGTTGTTCCATGTACCCAGCAGTTCGTTGTTCGCTACCGACGCCGTGACCGGCGGGATCATCGACACCTTGCGTGAGCAAGGCTGTTCGCCGGAGGAGTTGCAGCAGCGCTTGCACTCGCGTTTCACCAGTCAGGACATTGCCGAGACCCTGCGTGAGCTGATTGCCCTGGAGGTGGTCAGTGACGGTTCGCCGCTGACCCCGGAAATCGGCCTGAAGCGGGTCGAGCGCACGGCAATCAATACCGTGGTGTTGAACGTCAACACCGGCTGCAACCTGAGCTGCACCTATTGCTACAAGGAAGACCTGGACAAGCCCTCGGCCGGCAAGAAAATGGACGTGGAAACGGCCATCGCTTCGGTGGAGATGCTGCTCAAGGAGTCTCCCGACGAAGAGCGTTTCACCGTGGTGTTCTTTGGTGGCGAACCGCTGAGCAACCGCAAGCTGATCGAGTACATGGTCGACTATTGTGAGAAGCGTTTTGCCGAGGCTGGCAAGCTTGTCGAGTTTGTCATGACCACCAATGCCACGCTGCTCACCGAAGAGACCGTGGACTACCTCAACGCCCACCGCTTTGGCCTTTCAGTGAGTATCGACGGGCCGAAAACCGTGCATGACCGCAACCGCATCACCGTCGGCGGCCAGGGCACCTACGATGTGGTGCGGCGCAAGGCCGAGATGCTGCTGTCGCGCTACAACAGCCGTCCGGTGGGCGCCCGGGTGACCTTGACCACCGGTGTCACCGATGTCGAAACCATCTGGGATCACCTGTTCAACGAACTGGGATTTGCCGAAGTCGGTTTCGCCCCGGTGACCTCCGGTGACATCAGCAGCTTCAACCTCACCAGCGAAGAACTGGTGCAGGTGTTCGCCAACATGAAAGCCCTCGGCCGGCGTTACCTGGAAGCGGCGCTGGAACACCGCAATATCGGCTTCTCCAACCTCCACCAGTTGATCACCGACATTCATGAAGGGCACAAGAAAGCCCTGCCATGTGGCGCTGGCCTGAAGATGTTGGCGGTCGATCACAAGGGCGAGCTGAACCTGTGCCATCGCTTCACCGGCTCCAGCCTGCCGACCTTCGGCAACGTCCACAGCGGGGTGAAACAGGTGGAGCTCAACGACTTCCTGTCTCAGCGCCTGGACCGCAGCGGCACCGGCTGCGACAGCTGCCGTATCCGCAACCTGTGCTCCGGCGGCTGCTACCACGAAAGCTATGCGCGCTACGGCGACCCCACGCACCCGACCTATCACTATTGTGAGTTGATGCGCGACTGGATCGACTTCGGCATCGAGGTCTACACCCGCATCATGGCCGCCAATCCGGCCTTCATCAGCCGCTACATCACTCCGCGGAAGGCGCATTGATATGAAACATCTCAAGCCGCTGAACAACAAAGCGCAAATTCTTGATCAGGCGGTCGCCGAGGACCGTGTCGAGGAAGTCGTGGCCATGAGTGCAGTCGCCGGTTGCACCGCCACCACCGACCCGGGCTGGGAAGTGGATGCCTTCGGCGGCGTCAGTTCGCTGTGCCAGCCCATGGAGGCCGACCTCTACGGTTGCTCGGATCCATGCTGGTGGCCGGCCCAGGTGCCGGACATGATGAGCACCTACCAGGACTGGAACGCCCAGGCCACCAACTCCCAAGACGATTGGCGCAACCTCGGCACTGTGTTCCCGAAAGACAAGTGACCGGCCAACAAGAACAACAAGGGGAAACCGCATGAAACCTGGAGTTTTCGCCAAGCTGGCGTTCACCGTCGCCGCCTGTGCCAGCAGCCTTGCTACCTGGGCCGCCGACAGCAACGGGCCGGTGCTGAAGGCCGGTCACGAATACATGATCGCGACCAACTACCCGAACAACCTGCACGTGGTCGACCTGAGCAGCGACGAGCTTTATAAAAGCTGCAAGCTGCCGGATGCCTTCGGCCCCGGTACGGCGATGATGGCGCCGGACAACCGCACCGCGTACTTGCTCAACAACCACTTCGGTGACCTCTACGGCATTGATCTGGACACCTGCAACACGGTGTTCCACGCCAACCTGTCGAATACGCCGGGCGAGCTGGGACGGTCGATGTTTTCCTTCGCCATCAGTCCGGACGGCAAGGAAGTCTACGCCACGGTCAATCCGACCCAGCGCCTGAACGATCACTATGTGGTCAAACCGCCACGCCTGGAGGTGTTCCGCACGGCTGACGGCCTGGCAGCGAAACCGGTGCGCAGCTTTCCCATGCCGCGCCAGGTGTTCCTGATGCGTGCCGCGGATGACGGCAGCCTGTTTGTCGCCGGCCCGGATATCTACAAGATGGATGTCAACACCGGCAAATACGAGGTCGCCTTGCCGCTGCGCAACTGGCAACGCCCGGGCTTCAGCGCCCCGGACGTGTTGTACTTCTGGCCGCATCAGACCGCCCAGCACGACTTCACCATGCTTTACACCGTGTCGCGCTTCAAGGACGACAAGCAGGACCCGGCAACCGCCGAGCCGATGTACGGCTACCTGAGCATCGACCTGAAGACCGGCAAAAGCAGTTACCAGGAGTTCGCCACGCTGACCGAACTGTACTTCACCGGCCTGCGTTCGCCCCAGGACCCGAACCAGATGTATGGGGTGCTCAACCGCCTGGCGCGCTATGACATCAAGGAGCGCAAGCTGATCAAGGCCGCTACGCTGGACCACACTTACTACTGTGTGGCCTTCAATAAGAAAGGCAGCAAGCTCTACCTGGCTGGCACCTTCAACGACATCGCGGTGTTCGATCCGCAGAGCCTGGAGAAGGTCAAGAACATCAAGCTGCCAGGCGGTGACATGTCGATCACCACTACACAGGTGTTCGTCAGGTAGGCAAGGCCGCCGCGCTGCCACGCAGCGCGGCGTTGAACCCGGTACAACAAGAACAAGAGGGCGCCAATGAACGCGTTGAGCCAAACCCGAGGGCGGCAGGACACCCCGTTGCTGGACATGTGTATAGGCGACGCCTTTGATCTCACCGTGTCACGCTTTGCCCAGCGCGAGGCGCTGGTGGTCCGGCACCAGGGGCTGCGCTACAGCTGGCAGACCCTGGCCGAGGCGGTCGAGCGTCAAGCCCGCGCCCTGATGGCGCTGGGGCTTGAACCTGGCGAGCGCCTGGGCATCTGGGCGCCCAACTGTGCGCAGTGGTGCATCACCCAGTTCGCCAGTGCAAAAATCGGGGCCATCCTCGTCAACATCAACCCGGCCTACCGCAGTAGCGAGCTGGCTTACGCATTGAGCCAGTCGGGTTGTCGCTGGATTGTCTGTGCCGATGCCTTCAAAACCAGCGACTACCACGCCATGCTCCTGGAGCTGGTACCCGAACTGGCCGCAAGCACGCCTGGAGCACTGGCCAGTGAGCATCTTCCCGAATTGCGCGGAGTGGTCAGCCTGGCGGACAACCCGCCTGCGGGGTTTCTTTCCTGGCAGGCGCTGCAGGCGCGGGCCGGGGAGGTCAGCGCAGTGGCGCTGGCGGCGCGACAGGTCAGCTTGCGCTGCGATCAGCCGATCAATATCCAGTACACCTCAGGCACTACCGGCTTTCCCAAAGGTGCCACGCTCAGCCACTACAACATCCTCAATAACGGCTACCTGGTCGGTGAGAGCCTCGGCCTGACCCAGCATGACCGCCTGGTGGTGCCGGTGCCGCTCTACCATTGCTTCGGCATGGTCATGGCCAACCTTGGTTGCCTGACCCATGGCTCGACCTTGATTTACCCCGGCGATGCCTTCGATCCGCTGACCACCCTGCGTGCGGTGGCCGAGGAACGGGCTACGGCGCTGTATGGGGTGCCGACCATGTTCATTGCCGAGCTGGACCATCCGCAGCGCGACAGCTTCGACCTGTCGAGCCTGCGCACCGGCATCATGGCCGGGGCCAACTGTCCAATCGAAGTGATGCGCCGGGTCATTGATGAAATGCACATGGGCGAGGTACAGATCGCCTACGGCATGACCGAGACCAGCCCGGTGTCATTGCAGACCGGTCCGGACGATAACCTTGAACTGCGGGTTACCACGGTCGGCCGGACGCAGCCGCACCTGCAGAGCAAGATCATCGACAGCGCCGGGCAGTGCGTGCCACGGGGCGAGGTCGGTGAGCTGTGTACCCGTGGCTATAGCGTCATGCTGGGTTACTGGAACAATCCGGTGGCCAGCGCAGAAAGCATCGACGAAGAAGGCTGGATGCACACCGGCGATCTGGCGAGCATGGATGAGCAGGGCTATGTGCGCATTGTCGGGCGTAGCAAGGACATGATCATTCGTGGTGGCGAGAACATTTATCCGCGAGAGCTGGAAGAGTTCTTCTCGACCCATCCGGCGGTGGCCGATGTCCAGGTGATCGGCATTCCCTGCGCGCGCTACGGCGAGGAGATTGTTGCCTGGATCAGGCTGCATCCGGGTGAGGATCCCGGTGAGGATGCACTGCGGGACTGGGCCCGGGCCCGCATCGCGCATTTCAAAGTGCCGCGCTACTTCCGCTTCGTCGAGCAGTTCCCGATGACGGTCACGGGCAAAGTGCAGAAGTTTCGCATGCGCGAGATCAGCATCGAGGAGTTGCAGCTGCGCTGATTACTCCTGTAGGAGCGGATTCACCGGGGCGCCGGACCGCCGCGATGGACTGCGTAGCAGGCCCGTCTTTTGGGGCCGCTGCGCGCCCCATCGCGGATAAATCCGCTCCTACGGGATCTATGTGTTACAGACTGCTCACCAACTGTCCGCCATCCACTGCCAATACCGCACCCGACATATAGGCACCGGCCTGACTGGCGAGCAGCAGGAACGGGCCTTCAAGCTCTTCAAGGCGTCCAAGACGGCGCATCGGCACCGCGCCGCGAATGTAGGCCTGACCCTTTTCGGTGTCGAAGAAACCGTCGGTCATTTCGGTAATGAAGTAACCCGGGGCAATGGCATTGACCCGGATGTCATAGCGGGCCAGTTCCAGCGCCAGCGATTTGGTCAGTTGTACGACGCCGGCCTTGGCCGTGCAGTAATGGCTGTAGCCGATGCCCACACGCAGACCGAGCATCGAGGCGATATTGACGATGCTGCCGCCACGTTTGGCCCCCGCCAGACGTTGCGCCGCGCACTGGGCCACGCGCCAGACACCGTCGAGGTTGGTCGAGAGCATGTGGCGCCAGTCTTCTTCGCTGAGTTCCAGCACGCGCTGGCCGTCGCCGACACCGGCATTGTTGAGTACCACGTCAACCACACCGAAGGTGGCTTCCGCGGCGTCGAAGGCGGCTTCGACGCTGGCGCGGTCGGTGACATCCATGGCCACCGGCAAGGCTTGGCCACCGTCCTCGCGGATAAGCTCGGCGAGTTCTTGCAGGCGTTCGACGCGGCGTGCTGCCAGCACGACGCGGGCACCAGCACGGCCGGCGACGCGGGCCAGGTGCGCACCTATACCGCTGGAGGCGCCGGTGACCAGCACGGTACGGTCGCTCAGGGAGAACAGGGTGGTAGAGAGAGATGAGGCTTGGGTCATGGTACTGATCCTGGTAGTAGGCGGCCTGCACCGCGTTATCTGCGCTGCAGGCCGAGGGCGTCAGATGCGTTCGATAGTCGTCTTGCCAGCCGCCACCAGGCGCTCGAGCAACGGCGCCGGGGTGAACCACATCCGCCCGTACTCACCCAGAGAGTCGCGGTAGTGGCGGATGCCGGCGAGCACTTTGTCCAGGCCGTACTGCTCGGCGTAGTGCATCGGGCCGCCGAGGTGGGCAGGGAAACCGTAGCCGTTGATCCACACCAGGTCGATGTCGCCGGCGCGCAGGGCAATGCCCTCGTCGAGCAACTGGATGCCTTCGTTGATCAGCATGAACAAGCAACGGGCATGGATTTCACCGTCCTCGACCGGGCGCCGGGTGATATGCAACTCACCGGCCAGGCGCTCGGCCAGGGCGACCACTTCGTAGTCGTTGTGACGCTCGCGCCCTTCGTACTGGTAGAAGCCGCGAGCGGTCTTCTGACCGTAACGGCCCAGCGCGTACAGCTCGTCGCCGAGGCGGCAGTAGCTGTCGTCATGGGCGATCGCCGCGCGGTTGGCATCACGCACCAGGAAGTTGACGTCGATACCGGCCAGGTCGAGCATGGTGAACACACCCATGTTCAGGTCCAGCCCGGTGAGCACGCCATCCACTTGCGCCGGGGTGGCGCCTTCAAGCACCAGGCGATGGGCTTCGCGGGCGTAAGGTTCGAGCATGCGGTTGCCGATAAAGCCGAAGCAGACGCCGGACACCACCGGGATCTTGCCAATGGTGCGGCCCATCTTCAGGGTCGTGGCCAGCACGTCGGCGGCGGTTTCCCGGGCGTTGACCACTTCCAGCAGGCGCATGACGTTGGCCGGGCTGAAGAAGTGCAGGCCGATGACATCCTGCGGGCGTGAGGTCACGGCAGCAATCTGGTCGACATCCAGCGACGAGGTGTTGGTGGCGAGGATCGCACCTGGCTTGCACACGCGATCGAGTTCACGGAACACCGCCTGTTTGATCTCAAGCTGCTCGAACACCGCCTCGATCACCAGGTCGGCATCGGCCAGGTCGGCATAGTCGAGGGTGCCGCTGAGCAGCGACATGCGCTGCTCCAGCTGCGCCTCGCTGAGTTTGCCGCGTTTGACGCTGATTGCGTAGGTCTTGCGGATCTGTGCCAGACCACGGTCGAGTGCATCGCCCTGGCGCTCCAGCAAGGTCACCGGAATGCCGACATTGGCGAAGTTCATGGCAATGCCGCCGCCCATGGTGCCAGCGCCGATCACTGCCACTTTGCTGATCGGGCGCAGTGCGGTGCTGGCGTCTATGCCGGGAATCTTGCCGGCTTCACGTTCGGCGAAGAACACATGACGCAGCGCCTCGGACTGGCGCGAGGCTTCGGCCTGCTTGAACAACGCCAGTTCGCGGCCCAGGCCTTGCTCCAGCGGCAGCAAACACGCCGCTTGCACCGCGGAGAACACCAGGCGCGGTGCCAGGCGGCTTTTCCAGCGTGGTTCCTGTTCTACGCAGTAGCGTTCGAAGAAGTCCGCATCCAGGTCTTTGGCCGGTTCTGCAAACGGCTCGACCGGGCGCACCGGTGCCGCGTTGGCGATCAGCTCACGGGCATAGCGGCAGGCGCTGTCGAGCAGTTGCTCACGGCTGTCGGCGAGGCGGTCGAGAATGCCCAGTTCCAGCGACCGTGCGGCCGACACCTGGGCGCCACTGATCATCATGTCCAGTGCCGCAGGTACGCCAATCAGCCGTGGCAGACGCTGGGTGCCACCGGCACCGGGGAGCAGGCCGAGGTTGATTTCCGGCAGGCCGACTTTGGTGTGCGGCTCGCCGATGCGATAACCGCAGGCAAGCGCCAGTTCCAGGCCGCCGCCCAGGGCCAGCTTGCCGATGGCGGCAACCAGCGGTTTGTCCAGGCGGGTCAGGCGCACCAGCAGGCCGGGCAGGTCCGGCGCGGCGAAGGAGGCCGGGCTGCCGAACTCGGTGATATCGGCCCCGGCGCAAAACAGGCCATTGGCGCCGTAGATCACGATGGCACGTACCGCAGGATCGTCATTGGCCTGTTCGCAGGCTTGCAGCAGGGCCGCACGCAGTGGCTGGCCGAGGGCGTTGACCGGGGGACGAGCGAGGCCGATCAGGGCCAGGTTGTCGTCCACCTGATAGGTGATCAGGGAATTCATGGTGACTCCTTGTTAAGCACTGATAAGGGGGCTCAGAACCATTGGTCCTGCATGTCGACGCTGGTGCGGTTGGCGCTGGCGAGCAGGCGCGCCTGGGCATCGATGCCGGCCAGTTCCCAATCCATGAAATAACGCGCCGCCTGCAGTTTGCCGTTGTAGAAGTCTGCTTCGCTGCCGGTTGCCCCGGCCTGCAGGGCGCGGCTGGCGACCAGCGCCATGCGTAGCCAGAGCCAGCCCACCAGTACGCGGCCAAACAGGTCCAGGTACGCGGTGGCGTTGGACAGACCGCGATTGGCGTCGGCGGCAACCTGGGCAAGCAGGCTTTCCGTCACATCCTGCAAGCGGTCCACAGCGCCGCTCAACAGATAGACCAGGGCAGCGCAGTGCTCGTCGCGCCCGGCCTGATCGAGGGTCAGGCGAACCTGTTCGCGGAACAGACGATAACCGGCGCCACCGTTCTGCTGCAGCTTGCGCCCGAGCAAATCAAGGCCGTGAATACCTTCGGTGCCTTCATGGATGGGGTTCAGGCGATTGTCCCGGTAGTACTGCTCCAGCGGGTATTCGCGGATGTAACCGGAGCCGCCGAGGATCTGCACGCCGATGTCCGAGGCGATTACGCCGTACTTCGACGGGTAGGACTTGACCATCGGAATCAGCAGGTCGAGCAGTTCGCCGGCATCGCGGCGCGCTTGCTCCTCGGGCGCGGTATGGGCATCTTCGTACAGGCTGCTGGCATACAGGCACAGGGCCAGGCTGCCTTCGGCGTAGGTCTTCTGCTGCAGCAGCATGCGTCGCACATCGGCGTGCTCGACGATACGCACCTGCGCCGACAACGGATCCTTGGCGCCCGGCAAGCGGCCCTGCGGGCGTTCGCGGGCATAGTCGAGGGCGTGAATGAAGCTCTGGTAGGCCAGCGACGAGGCACCCAGGGCGACACCGATACGCGCTTCGTTCATCATCTGGAACATGTACGACAGGCCTTTGTTGGCCTCGCCGACCAGGTAACCGACAGCGCCGGCCTGTTCACCGAAGTTCAGCACAGTCGAGGTGGTGTTGCGGTAGCCCAGCTTGTGCAGCAGACCGGCCAGGGCCACGTCGTTGCGCTCGCCGCGGCGGCCGTCGCTGTTGACCAGGAACTTGGGCACCAGGAACAGCGAGATGCCACGGGTGCCGGCAGGGGCGCCTTCGATGCGGGCCAGCACCATGTGTACGATGTTGTCGGTCAGCTCGTGGTCACCGCCGGAAATGAACATCTTTTGCCCGAACAGGCGGTAGCTGCCATCGGCAGCGGGGCGGGCGAGGGTACGCAGATCACCCAGGGCCGAGCCCTGGCCCGGTTCGGTGAGGGCCATGGTGCCGCTGAAACGGCCATCGAGCATCGGTGGCAGGAAGCGCTCGCGCAGGGTGTCGCTGGCAAAGCTCTTGACCAGGTTGGCAGCGCCGATGGTCAGGAACGAGTAGGCCACCGTGGAGATGTTGGCAGCATTGAAGTAGGCCATGCTGGCGCGCAGGATCACTTCCGGCAGCTGCAGGCCGCCGTCGTCGGCATCATGGTGGGCGGCGAGAAAGCCAGCCTCGGCAAAGGCGTCCCAGGCTGCCTTGGTCTCGGGGATCAGGTTGATCTTTTCGCCGTCGAAGGTCGGCTCCTGCGCGTCGCCTTTCTGGTTGTGCGGGGCGAAGTACTCGGCGGCGATACCGCGGGCGGTTTGCAGGGTGGCGTCGAACACCGGACGGTCGTGCTCGGCATAGCGCGGACGCTGCAGCAGCGCCTCGGTGTCGAGCAGTTCATAGAGCTGGAAACTCAGTTCGCGTTCATTGAGCAGTGCATCAGTCATCAAAGTCTCTCGCACAGGACCTGGCGCTTGGTGGCCAGCGGTTTGTGATCGGCATCAGTAGAGCCAATTGCCGAGGGCGGCGCGCCACCCCTTAGGGGTGGGGCCGAGGTGCAATTCGGACGTGCCCGGCGTTGGCCGGGCACGTCGGGCTCAGAACTGCTGGTCGTCCATCTGCAGGACGGCATCCGCGCCCTGAACCACGACCCGCGACAGGCTTTCGACCTGCGCCAGCAAGTGATCGGCATAGAATCGCGCCGTGAGCAATTTGCCGCGATAGAAGACCTGATCGTTGCCACCCGCCTGTAGCTGGCGGTGCGCGACCAGCGCCGAGCGGGCCATCTGCCAGCCGCCGGCGACGATCCCCAGCAGTTCAAGGAACGGCACCGCGCCGGCCGCGGCACGGGCAGGCTGGGTGGCGAAGTGGCCGACGATGAACTCGACGCTGGCGTTCAGTGCCACCAGGGCCCTGGCCAGCGCACTGGCGTTTGCCTGCAATTGGGGATCGTCGGTCCAGGCCAGTTCTTCCATCACCCGGTGAATCTGCTTGCTCAACTGACCGATGGCCTTGCCGCCGTCACGGGCGATCTTGCGGCCGATCAAGTCGGCAGCCTGAATGCCGGTGGTGCCCTCGTACAGGGTGGTGATCCGTGCGTCGCGCAGGTGCTGGGCGGCGCCGGTTTCTTCGATGAAGCCCATGCCCCCGTGAATCTGTATGCCCAACGAGGCGATGTCGACGGCGTTCTCGGTGCTCCAGCCCTTGACCACCGGGATCATCAGGTCGACCAGCGCCTGAGATTCCTGGCGCACTGCGGGGTCCGGATGACGCTCGGCGCAGTCCATCGCCGCGGCGACTTCACAGGCCAGGGCGCGCATGGCCTCGGTGCGCGCTTTCATCGACAGCAGCATGCGGCGCACATCCGGGTGACGAATGATCGCCACGTTGCTGCGGTCTGCCGCGCCTATCTCGCTGCCCTGGATACGCTCACGGGCATAAGCGCGCGCCCGTTGGTAGGCCCGCTCGCTCAGCCCCACGCCTTCTACGCCGACACTGAAACGGGCGGCGTTCATCATGATGAACATGTACTCCAGCCCGCGGTTCTCTTCACCCACCAGCCAGCCCAGGGCGCCTGCATGGTCACCGAACGCCAGCACAGCGGTGGGGCTGGCGTGGATGCCCAGTTTGTGTTCGATGGAGGCGCAGCGGACATCGTTGCGCGCACCGAGGCTGCCATCGGCCTGCACCAGGAATTTCGGCACGACGAACAGCGAGATGCCTTTTACTCCGGCCGGTGCGCCGGGGGTACGCGCCAGCACAAGGTGGACGATGTTGTCGGTGAGGTCGTGCTCGCCATAGGTGATGAAGATTTTCTGGCCCTTGATGCGGTAGGTACCATCGCCCACCGGCTCGGCGCGCGTGCGCACTGCGGCCAGGTCCGAACCGGCCTGGGGCTCGGTGAGGTTCATGGTGCCGGTCCATTCACCGCTGATCATCTTCGTCAGGTAGGTTTCTTTCAGGTAGGCCGAGCCGCGCAACTCGATGGCCTCGATAGCACCGCGGGTGAGCATCGGGCACAGGCCAAACGCGAGGTTGGCGCCGTTCCACATCTCTTCCACCAGGGCCGACACCACCCGTGGCAGGCCCTGGCCGTCGAACTCCGGGTCGCAGGACAGGGCGTTCCAGCCGCCCTCGACAAAGCGCTGATAGGCCTCGCGCCAGCCTGTGCTGGTGGCCACTTCACCGTCGCACCAGCGCGCGCCTTCGCGGTCGCCCGCAACGTTCAGCGGCGACAGCACACCGTGGGCGAACTTGCCCGCTTCAGCGAGAATGGCGTCGACCAGATCGGCGTCGAGGTGAGTGCAGCCAGGCAAGTTCTTGACCTGATCGAAGTAGCCCAGCTCGTTGAGAACGAACTGCATGTCGCGCAGCGGCGCGTGGTATTCACTCATGACTGGATCCTGGCCCGATGTTGTTATGGCTCATGACGACTCCTTGAAGGGTGCTGGTCTGGTAACGCTGTGGCACAGAGTTCAACAGATTGCACCAGACGAGGCGCCCACCCCGGTCGGGTGGGCCGTCAACATCAGGGCTTGAGGATCAGCGCTGGCCCTCGTGCAGCAGTTCCTGCAGCAGCCAGCCCAGTGCCCGGTCCTGGCCGCGTTGGGCCAGGTACACCAGGTCCAGCTCGAACGCCTCCAGGGCAAAGGGCAGGTCGTGCAGCTGCAGCGGCAGCAGCGTGGCGAAATAGCGTGCCATATGGGTCGGCAGCACCACGCACAGGTCCGAGCTCACCACCAGGTGCGCCGCCTGCAGGTAGTTGGAGGTGGTGTAGACGATCTGCCGAGACAGCCCTTGTTCGCCCAGCCATTGATCAACCATGCCGCGGGTCTGGCCGCCGTAGACCCAGAGGTGGCGCAGGCGCAGAAAGGTCTCCAGGTCAAGGGCGCCTTTAACCTGCGGATGATCCTGGCGCAGCACAACCTGCAAGGTTTCGCTGCGCCAGTGCTGACGGGCGAAGCGTGCCGGCACCTCGTCGAAACGGCCCAGTACCAGGTCGAGCTGGCCACGGTCCAGAGCCTCGACCGGCAGGCTCGGGGCCAGCGGGCTGATGTCCAGGCGCAGGTTCGGCGCGCTGTCCTGCAAGCGTTGCAGCAGGCCGGGCATGCACAGCTGCTCGACAAAGTCAGTCATGGCAATGCGCAAGGTCTGGCGGCTGTGGCGGGGGTCGAAGCTGTCGCCGGCATGGAGGGTCTGTTCGATCTGCTGCAACGCCGAGCGAATCGGGCCTTCGAGTGCCAGGGCTTTGGGCGTTGGCTGCATACGCCGGCCAACGCGCACCAGCAGGGGGTCGTCGAGCAGCTCGCGCAGGCGTGCCAGGGCGTTACTGACGGTGGGCTGGCTGAGGGCCAGACGCTCGGCGGCGCGCGAAACATTCTGCTCGCGCAGCAGTACGTCGAGGATGCGCAGCAGGTTGAGATCGAAGTTGGATATATTCATTTCGCAAATATCACACATATGAAAATGAAATTTCTCAAATACTAGGTGGCTGCTTAGGGTGTCGGCAATCCTTCTTTTTCAGTCAGGGCTTTTCATTTCAGGAGTACCGCTGTGAGCAACCGATTCGATGTACTGCAGGCTGTTGTCGATGCCGTGGAGGGCCGGGTATGAATTATCAGGCACCGCTGCGCGATATGCGTTTTGTCCTGCACGAGCTGTTCGACGTGACTGAGCATTGCCAGCAACTGGGCAACGGCCTGGACCGCGACACCATCGACGGGGTACTCGAAGAGGCCGCACGTTTTGCTGGCGAAGTGGTGGCCCCGCTCAATCGCAACAGTGACGAGCAGGGCTGCCAGTTGCAGGATGGCCAGGTGACCACACCGGAAGGCTTTGTCCAGGCTTACAACCTGTTCGTCGAACAGGGCTGGGCGAGCATGACCGGGCCGCAGGCCTTCGGTGGTCAAGGCCTGCCGCAGATGGTCTCGGCGAGCTTTCACGAGATGCTGATGAGCGCCTCGTTGTCGTTTCGGGTGTACTCGGGGCTGACCGAAGGCACCGTGCTGGCGTTGGACCGACACGGCAGCGACGAGCTCAAACAGCGCTACCTGGCGCAGCTGGTCAGCGGCGAATGGACCGGCACCATGTGCCTCACCGAACCTCAGGCCGGCACCGATCTGGCTCTGCTGCGCACCCGCGCGCAGCCGCAGGGTGACGGCAGTTACCAGGTGAGCGGCAGCAAGATTTTTATTAGCGGCGGCGAGCAGGACCTCAGTGAAAACATCATTCACCTGGTGCTGGCGCGGCTGCCCGATGCGCCTGCCGGCATCAAAGGCATCAGCTTGTTCCTGGTGCCCAAGCGCCTGGTCAATGCTGATGGCTCGCTGGGTGAACGCAATGATCTGAGCTGTGGGGCGCTGGAACACAAGATGGGGATCAAGGGCGCGTCCACCTGCGTGATGAATTTCGACGGCGCCACTGGTTGGCTGGTCGGTCAGCCGAACCAGGGCCTGGCGTGCATGTTCACCATGATGAACGACGCCCGCTTCCAGGTTGGGTTGCAAGGCCTGGGTATTGCCGAAGCGGCGTTCCAGGGGGGGCTGGCCTATGCCCGCGAGCGTTTGCAGTCGCGCGCGATCAGTGGCCCGGTGGCGCCAGAAAAACCGGCCGACCCGATCATCGTCCACCCTGACGTGCGGCGCATGCTGTTGATCCAGAAGACCCTCAGCGAGGGTTGTCGCATGCTCTCGGCCTACGCCGCCCGGCAACTGGATTTCGAGCATGGCGCCGCCGATGCCGGCCAGCGTGAAGCCGCTTCCCGCCGCGCCGCCTTGCTGATTCCGATGATCAAGGCGTTCTTCACCGACTGCGGCCAGGAAGTCGCCAGCCTGGGCGTGCAGCTGTACGGAGGCCACGGTTTCATTCGTGAGTGGGGCATGGAGCAGTTGATGCGCGACAGCCGCATCACCCAGTTGTACGAAGGCACCAATGGCATCCAGGCGCTGGACCTGATCCGGCGCAAGCTGCTCGGCGATGGCGGCAACGAACTCAATGCCCTGATCGATGAACTGGCCACTCAGGTGGCCCAGGTCAAGGCTCGGACGGCGATGGCCGAACGGGTTGGGCAGCGCCTGGAAGAGTGGCGGGCGCTGGCTGATTCGGTACTGCAAGCCTGCCGCCGCGACCCCGAAGAGATTGGCGCGGTGTCGGTCGATTTTCTCGCCTATTCGGCCTATGTAATGTTGGCGGCGTTGTGGCTGCAGGCGGCGGAGCGTGCCAGCGAGGTGCTGGCGGCCGGTACCGGTGAGGCGGCGTTTTACCAGGCCAAGCTGCAATCGGCGGAGTTCTACCTGCGCCGGGTGCTGCCGCGGGCAGGTGCCCATCGCGAGGCCTTGCTCGCCGGGGCCGGGTGCCTGATGGCCCTCCCGGCAACGGACTTCGCATTCTGATACCAGCCTGGTCACCGGGGCAAACGCTGTGCCCCGGTGGCTTTACGGTGCTTTCTTCTGGCTCTGTAAAAAGTCCTGCACCAGGTTCGAGCGGTCAAAGGTCTTGGCCGGTTGCACCGGTGGATACTCGGCCAGGGTCTTGAGGTGAGCGCCGATCAGCTCGCTCATTGGCCCGGAAAGCCATGAGTTTTTCTGAATCAGCTGGCCGTAGGAGTCCTTGCTGTCGTAGCTCTCGAACGGGTCGCTGCGCAGGTTGAACATCAACGGCGCAAAGCGCGGCACCAGTTGCGAGTAATAGTCCTCCTTGGTCGAGAAGTGCATCTTCCAGGGGCCCATGCGCACCGCGGTCAACTTGCTTTCGATGTAGTACAGAATGCTGGTGCGCTTGCTCTCTGGCGACTTGCCGGTCCAGTAGTCGAGGTTGTTGATGCCGTCGATGTACTGCTTTTTCTGCGTTCTCATCTGCTCAACCACATCCGGCACTCCGGCTGCCGCCGCGAGGGTGGTGAACATGTCCTGGTGCGCCTGGATGCCGTTCTTGATCTGCCCCGGCTTGATCACGCCCGGCCAGCGCAACATCGACGGCACCCGTACACCCCCTTCGTAAGTGGTCATCTTCTCGCCGCGAAACGGCGTGGTCGCGCCATGGGGCCACGACGAATGTTCCGGGCCGTTGTCGGTGGAGTACCAGACGATGGTGTTGTCCTCCAGGCCCTGGTCCTTGAGGAAGGCGAGCACCTGGGCAATGTCATGGTCATGCTGGAGCATGCCGCTGCCCTGGGTATCGCCTTCATGGGTGTACTGCGCGGCGGCGTAGCGCCATTTGTCGTTGAGGTGGGTGTAGAGGTGCATGCGGCTGGTGTTGAGCCAGACAAAGAAGGGCTTGTCCTGATCCTGCGCCTTGCGCATGAAGTCCAGGGCCTTGGGGATCACTTCGGCGCCATCGAAATCTTCCATGCGCTTGATCGTCAAGGGGCCGGTGTCTTCGATGGTCTGTTTGCCGACCGGGCCAAAGCGCGGGTCTACAGTCGGGTCGTCCTTGTCGCTGGCGAAGGTATGCAGCACGCCGCGGGTCTGGAATTTTTTGGCATACGCCTGCGGTCCGCCGGGATAGTTCTTGGCGTAGTTCTGGTAGTCGATGTATTGCTGCTGTTCCTCGGTATTGAGGTGGTACAGGTTGCCGAAAAACTCGTCGAAGCCATGTACTGTCGGCAGGTTGGGGTTGTTGTCGCCCAGGTGGTTTTTGCCGAACTCGCCGGTGCTGTAGCCGGCGCTCTTCAGCACTTCGGCAAGACTCGGTGAGGCGGCCTGCAGGCCGAGCTTGTCAGCCGGCTGGCCGACCGTGGTCATGCCCGAGCGGATCGGGTATTGGCCGGTGATGAAGGCGGCACGGCCAGCGGTACAGGAGGGCTGTGCGTAGTGATCGGTAAAACGGATACCCTGCTGCCCGATGCTGTCGATGCTCGGGGTGGTGTAGCCCATGGTGCCCATGCCATAGGCACTGACATTCTGCCAGCCGATGTCGTCGCCCCAGATCACCAGGATATTGGGCTTGGCGGTCTGGGCATGGGTCAACGGGGCGATCAGCAGCAGGCAGGCGAGGGCCAGTGTGCCTCTGAGGCGTTCGATCATCACAGTCTCCTTGTTATTCTTGTTGGTGTTTGCCAGCCCTGAGCGCACGCTGCACTCAGGGTGGGGGTCAGCTCGGGGATCACATCTGGAGGGTCTCCAGCGCCTCGCGCAACGCCTTCGGCAGCGGCACGGGCCGACGGGTGACGCGGTCGACGTAAACATGCACGAAGTGCCCCTGGGCCGACGCCGTGGTGTTGTCGTTGGCGAACAAACCCACCTCGTAGCACACGCTGGAACTGCCCAGGCGTGCGACACGCAAGCCGGCGCGCACCAGGTCGGGAAAGGCGATGGAGGAGAAGTAGCTGCAATGAGTATCGACCACCAGACCCACGGTCGGGCACTGGTCGAAGTCCAGCAGGTTCTGCTCCAGCAGCCAGCCGTTGACCACGGTGTCGAACCAGCTGTAGTAGATCACGTTGTTGACGTGGCCATAGACGTCGTTGTCCATCCAGCGCGTGGTGATATCACGCAGGTAGGGATAGCTGCTGCGGTCTTGCGCTACGGGTTTGCTCATGGCTTCATGCCTCCTGCTGCTGCATGCGGCGCACACGGATATCCGCCTGCTCTTTGTGCCCCGACATATGCTCATAGCTGCACAGCCGTGAACAGTACTCACCAATCATCACGCTCGCGGCGTCGGTCAGCACACGCTGGTAGGTGTGGGTCTTGATGAATTTGCCCACCCACAGCCCACCGGTGTAACGACCGGCACCCATGGTCGGCAGGGTGTGGTTGGTGCCGATGACCTTGTCGCCGTAACTGACGTTGGTGCGGTGGCCGAGGAACAGTGCGCCGTAGCGGGTCATACGCTGGTGGTACCAGTCCGGGTCGCGGGTCATCACCTGGACATGTTCGGAGCACAGGCGCTCGGCAACCTCCAGTGCTTCTTCGTCGCTGTCGCACAGGTAGATCTCACCGAAATCGCGCCAGGCGACGCTGGCGACCGGCGCCGTGTCCAGGCGTGACAGCACCTGCTCGATGGCGGCGGGCAACTGCTCGGCAATGGTTGCGCTGGTGGTCACGCAATAGGCGGGGGAGGTGGGGCCGTGCTCGGCCTGGCCGAGCAGGTCGACGGCCACCAGTTCGGCGTCCACCGTGTCGTCACAGATCACCATGGTCTCGGTGGGGCCGGCAAACAGGTCAATGCCGACGCGGCCATAGAGCTGGCGCTTGGCTTCGGCGACATAGGCGTTGCCGGGGCCGACGATCATGTCGACCGCCGCGATGCTTTCGGTGCCAAGGGCCATTGCCGCCACGGCCTGGACGCCACCCAGGCAGTAGATCTCATCGGCCCCGGCCAGGTGCATGGCGGCGACGATTTCCGCGCAGGGCTTGCCTTCGAAGGGCGGCGCACTGGCAATCACGCGCTTGACCCCGGCGACCTTGGCGGTCAGTACGCTCATGTGCGCGCTGGCGATCAACGGGTACTTGCCGCCAGGAATGTAGCAGCCCACCGAGTTGACCGGAATGTTGCGATGACCGAGGACCACGCCGGGCAGGGTCTCGACCTCGACGTCGTGCATCGAGTCTTTTTGCACCTGGGCGAAGCGGCGGATCTGGGCCTGGGCGAATTTGATGTCGTCGAGTGTCTGCTGGGGCAGGCTGGCGATGCAGGCGTCGATCTGTTCCTGGCTCAGGCGCAGGTTCTGTGGCGTCCAGTTGTCGAACTTCTCCGAATACTCGCGTACTGCGGCATCTCCGCGTTGCTCGATGTCGGCGAGGATGCCCTCGACGGTGGTGCGTACCTGGGCCTGGTTGCTGGCCTTGGCCTGGGCCGATTGACCCTTCTTGAGGTGTTGGATCACGGTAAGTTTCCTTTGCGTTTGAGGGATTGCCGCCTCAGGCGGATTGATAGGCCGGTAGCGGCGATCGGACGACCCACAGCACAATGACGCTGGCCAGCAGGTACAGGCTCATGACCAGGTACAGGCTGTAGGTGGTGCCGCCGCTGGCGGTGTTGAGGGCACTGGTGACTGAAGGGATAACCGCACCGCCGAGATTGCCGATGCTGCTGACCAGGGCGATGCCCACCGCGACCGAGGCGCGCGGCAGGTAGTCGGAGACCAGAGCGAAGAACACCGGGGCCACCGAGGCAATGCCCAGCACGGCCAGGCACAGGCCAAGCAATGAACTGCCAAGCTGCCCTTGGGCCAGGACGATGATTGCCAGGCCGCAGGCGGCCATCAGGGCGCCGCTGGTGAAATGCCAGCGGCGCTCGCGATGCCGGTCCGAACTACGGCTGAGCAGCAGCACCCCGGCCACCGCGCACAGCTGCGGCAGGGTGGCGTAGATGCCGATCTCCATCAGGTCGGAGACCCCCCAGCCGCGAATCAGCGTCGGCGTCCAGAAGGCCATTGCATAGGTGCCGGCAACCATCAGCACGTAGACCAGCGACAAGGCCCAGAACTTCGCATCGCCGAACAGATCACCCAGCGACGTATGGCTGGCCTTGTGCGATGACTGCTGCTCGGCGTCCAGTTGCGCGCGCAGGCGGGCTTTCTCTTTGGCGCTCAGCCAGGTCGCCTGCTCCGGGCGATCGACAAGCACGCGCCAGGCCACCAGGCCTAGCAGCGGCGCAGGCAGGCCTTGCACCAGGAACAGCCACTGCCAGCCATGCCAGGCGTTGTAGCCATCAAGGAATTTCATGATCGCACCCGACAGTGGCCCGGCAATCAGGCTGGCGATGATGGCCCCGAGCAGGAACACCGCGATCATCCCCGCGCGCCGTGCTGGCGGGTACCAGAAGGTCAGGTAAAGCAAGGCCCCGGGGGCAAAGCCGGCTTCGAAGGCACCGAGCAGAAAGCGCAGCACATAGAACTGCGTAGGCGTCTGCACAAACATCATCGCCATGGCCACCGTGCCCCAGCAGACCATGATGCGTAGCAGCGTCTTGCGTACGCCGATCTTTTCCAGCATCAGGTTGCTCGGTACTTCGAACAACAGGTAACCGATGAAAAAGATGCCGGCGCCCAGGGCGTAGACGGCATCGCTGAAGGCCAGCGTCTCTTTCATCTGCAACTGCGCGTAGCCGACGTTGATACGATCAAGAAATGCCACGACATAGGCGGCCATCAGCAGCGGCATGATGCGCCAGCTGATTTTTCGGTACATCGCACGGTCGTCAGGGGTTTCGCTGAGGTTCATGCCTGTCTCCTGGTTCTTGTTGTTGTGATTGACGTGCAGGGTGGTGCTAGGCCGTTGACCTGGGCACCAGGTATCCCGGTATTTCACGCAGCGCCTGGGTGACGCTGCCGTTCGGGCGGCCTTCGTCAAGCAAGCGGATGGCACACTCGATCATCCGGGTGACCGGCTGATGTACGGTGGTCAGGTCATTTTCCGCATAGGCCGCCGCGCGAATGTCGTCGAAGCCGACCACGGCGACGTCCTCCGGCACGCGCAAGCGGGTGTTCATGCGCAGGTGGCTCAACACCCCCAGGGCCATGACGTCGTTGGCACAGAACACCGCGTCGACAGGTGGTTGGCCGCTGCTGAACAGTTGGGCCGCGGCAGCGCGACCACCTTCATAGCTGTAGCCACCCTGAACACAGGCGGCCAGGCGTTGGCCGTGCACGGCCAGCCCCTGTTCGAAGCCGCGCAGGCGGTCTGCGGTAGTGGAAACCTGCGGATCACCAGAGACGAAGGCGCAGGCGCGACGGTTTTGTCCCACCAGGTACTCGGCGACCTCGGCGGCCATGCGCTGGTTATCGCAGCACACCGACCAGACGCTGGGGTCTTCGACGCGGCGGTTGAGGAACACCACCGGCACACCCTGACGCGCGCACAGGTCCGACATGTGCGATGACAAGCGTGCCGCCGTCACCACAATGGCATCCACCTGATACTGCAGCAGCTGCGGCATCAACGCGTCGGCGTCACCCCCTGCCGGGACGACGAACAGCAGCAACTGCCTGCCTGACTCGCGCAATTGCAGGGAGAACGTTTCCAGCACGGCGGGGTAGAACGGATTGCTCATGTCGCCCATCACCAGGGCGACAATGCCGGTGCGGCGCTGGTTCAGCGAGCGGGCGATGGCATTGGGCCGATAACCCAGTTCATCGGCCATGGCGAGGATGCGCGTGCGCGCTGCCGCAGAGATACGCGACTGGGGGTCAAAGGCGCGAGTGACGGTCGAGGTGGCCACACCCAGTCGTTGCGCAAGGTCCCGGGCGGTGACCCGGCTACCTGTCAGCGGGCGATGTGCGGCGGGTGGATTGGTGCTGGTGTGGCCCATGCCAGTTCCTCAAGCGCGTGTGCAATCGTGTGCACTGATGGCCAGGATGCTATCCGCGCTGCAGATAAAAGCACCCGCCCGTATGGAGGGGGGCGACCTCTCCCCTTAAAACCACCCCGTGACACCGATGCGTACACCACCCGACACGGGAGGGGTGCTGTTTGACTTGTTTTGCATAAGCTGGAGGTGCCCGGTGCTTGCAGCCGGGCACACGTGTGTGCAGAGAGGTGAATGTGGTGTATCGCAAGCTATTTTCAGTGACCGGCAAGGCCCGCAAGCTAGACGGCGGTGCGTTGTTCGGCACGACGCCGCGGCGCATCTGGAGCGAGTGGCTGAGCCCTGACAGCGACAATCAGGTCGAGTTGGCGTCGCGGGTACTGCTGGTGCAACAGAACGACCTGAACATCCTGGTCATGGCCGGGACCGACGCCCTGTTGGCGCCGCTGCCGCCAACCTGCCGCTGTCAGCGCCCGGCCCATGGCCTGCTCGACAGCCTGGCCCGCCTGGGTGTGGCCGAAGGGCAGATACACGCCGTGGTGCTTACCCACCTGCATGCGATGCTCGCGCCGCAAGTGCGCCGTGCCGTCAGCGAGGGTGATACACCGCGCTTATTGTTTCCCGCGGCGCACTATCTGGTCGGTCGCCAGCACTGGACCCGCGCCAGTCACCCACACCCGCGTGACCGGGCGTTGTTCGTCGCGCCGATCATCAGCCAACTGCAAGGCAGTGGCCGTTTGCACCTGCTGGACGAGCATGCCAACGACGTGCTGGGCGAGGGCTGGCGCTTTCATCTCAGTGACGGCTACACCCCGGGCCAGCTGTTGCCGGAAATCAAAATGCCCGGTGGTCCGCTGATTTTTGCCGGTGACCTGGTGCCCGCCATGCAATGGCTGACCCTCGATCTGACCACGGCCTTCGACCGTAATCCGGAATGCCTGATAGATGAAAAAGAACGCCTGCTTGACCACCTGGTTGCCATCGGTGGAAGGCTGTTCTTGCCCCGTGACCCCGAGGTTGCGCTGATCAAGGTCAGCCGCGACCGGCAATCGCGTTACCAACCCTTCGACCAGCATGCTGTCCTGCATCGGCTGGACAGTTGAAACAACCCGCTCAACAGGAGTGCTTATGAAAGTAATGGCTGCGGTAAAGCGCGTGGTCGACTACAACGTCAAGGTCCGCGTCAAGGCGGACGGCTCTGGCGTCGATCTTGCCAACGTTAAAATGGCCCTGAACCCCTTCTGCGAAATTGCCGTGGAAGAGGCCGTGCGCCTCAAGGAACAGGGCATCGCCACGGAAGTGGTGGTGGTCACCGTCGGGCCGGCCAGTGCCCAGGAGCAGCTGCGTACCGCCCTGGCGTTGGGCGCCGACCGTGCGGTACTGGTCGAATCGGCAGATGAGCTCAGCTCGCTGGCGGTGGCCAAGCTGCTCAAGGCGCTGGTCGACCAGGAGCAACCGCAACTGGTGATCCTTGGCAAGCAAGCCATCGACAGCGACAACAACCAGACCGGCCAGATGCTCGCGGCGCTGAGCGGTTATGCCCAGGGTACCTTCGCTTCCAAGGTCGAATTCGCAGGTGACAAGGTCAATGTCACCCGTGAAATCGACGGCGGGCTGCAGACCGTTGCGCTCAAGCTACCGGCGATTGTTACCACCGACCTGCGCCTCAACGAGCCGCGCTATGCGTCGCTGCCGAACATCATGAAGGCCAAGAAGAAACCGCTGGAAACCGTTACCCCAGACACGCTGGGAGTTTGCACAGCGTCCACCAACACACTCCTCAGCGTCGAAGCACCGGCTACCCGCAGCGCGGGTATCAAGGTCAAGTCGGTGGCTGAACTGGTCGAGAAACTCAAGAACGAGGCGAAGGTGATCTGATGGCTATCCTGGTAATTGCGGAACACACCAACGCGCAGCTTGGCGCCGCGACCCTGAACACTGTTGCCGCGGCCCAGCAGATTGGCGCTGAGATTCATCTGCTGGTGGCCGGTGCCGGTGTTCAAGGTGCTGTTGCCACAGCGCAAAGCATCGACGGCGTCAGCAAGGTGCTGGTCGCAGACGATGCGGCCTATGCCCATCAACTGCCGGAGAACGTTGCAGCACTGGTGACGGGCCTGGCCATCGACCAGAGCGTGATCTACAGCCACATCCTGGCGCCGGCCACCGCCAACGGCAAAAACATCCTGCCACGGGTGGCGGCGGCACTGGATGTCGACCAGATCTCGGAGATCATTGCGGTTGAATCGGCGGATACTTTCAAGCGTCCGATCTATGCCGGCAACGCCATTGCCACGGTGCAATCGAATGCGGCGGTCAAGGTGATTACCGTACGTGCCACCGGCTTCGACGCTGCCGCATTGGGTGCTGGCTCGGCTGTTGTTGAAACTGTCGCGGCGGTCTACAACGCCGGTATCTCGGCGTTCGTTAGCGAAGAACTGGCCAAATCCGACCGTCCTGAGCTGACCGCGGCCAAGATCGTCGTTTCCGGCGGTCGCGGCATGCAGAACGGTGACAACTTCAAGCACCTGTACAGCCTGGCCGACAAGCTCGGCGCAGGCGTCGGCGCTTCGCGTGCAGCGGTCGACGCGGGCTTTGTCGCCAACGACATGCAGGTCGGCCAGACCGGCAAGATCGTTGCGCCTCAGCTGTACATCGCCGTCGGCATTTCCGGTGCGATCCAGCACCTGGCGGGGATGAAAGACTCGAAAGTGATCGTGGCGATCAACAAGGACGAAGAGGCGCCGATTTTCCAGGTGGCTGATTACGGCCTGGTGGCTGACCTGTTCGAAGCGGTACCTGAGCTGGAACAGCAACTCTGATCCGCCTGCGGCAAACGCAAGCCCGCTCATCGAGCGGGCTTTTTTTCAACCAATGTGTTTTGCCTCATCCCCGGTGGGAGCGGACTTGCCCCGCGATTGCGATCTAACCGTCACATCGCAATCGCGGGGCAAGCCCG
>NZ_JBMOWO010000052.1:0-22473 GCF_049310525.1 Pseudomonas sp. GZD-222 | reverse complement strand
TTTCTTTGTCCTCCCGCCTTCTTGTCTGCTCCCTCCCCCCCCCCCCCCCCTCCCCCCCCCCCCCCCCCCCCCCCCCCCAAGCCCGCTCCCACAATAATCGCCTAACTCTGTGAGAGTTTGCCCTCGGGTGCCAAGCGCTTGGCAGGAATGGCGAACAGCAGCAGGAGCGTGCCCAGCACCAGCAGCACCGCGATCATGTCAAAGGCCAGGTACAGACTGCCGGTGGCGGTTTTCACTGCGCCGACAGCGGTCTGGCTGAGGGCTCCGGCGATGTTGCCGAGGCTGCTGATAATGGCGATGCCGCCCGCCGCACCGGATTTGCTCAGCAGTGCCGGCGGGATGGTCCAGAACAGCGGCATCGCCGCCAGTGCCGCTGCCGCTCCGAGGCTCACCACCAGCATGGAAAGCCACGGATTGCCCTCTGCCAGGTCCAGCAGGCAGAAGCAGGCTGCCGCTGTCAGTAGCGTCAGCCCCAGGTGCCAGCGGCGTTCCATATGCCGGTCCGAGCTACGACCCAGCAGGTACATGGCGCACAATGCCGCCAAAAACGGCAGGCTGGTGGCCAGGCCGATATGCTGCAGATCCTGCAGGCCAAAGCCCTGCACCAGTGTCGGCAGCCAGTACGAAACGGTGTTGGAGGCGCTGTAGATGCAGAAACACACCAGTCCCGCCACATACAGCAGCGGATCGCGCAATGCCCCGAGGAAGCCGCTGCTGGCCACGGCGGAACTCGATTCACTGGCCAGGGCGTCGTGGATCTGGCGTTTTTGCTCATCGTCGAGCCAGCGCGCCTGTTCCGGGCGGTCCGTCAGCCAGAACCGTCCGATCACGCCGAGCAGCACGGCGGGCAAACCGGTCAGGACGAACAACACCTGCCAGTCGCGCAACCCCAGCCAGCCATGCAGGTGCGTCATGATGGTGCCTGACAAAGGACCACAGATCATCCCGGCGACCATGCCGGCCATGAAAAACGAGGCGGTGATACGGCCACGCACAGCGCCCGGAAACCAGTAGGTGAGGTAAAGAATCAGGCCCGGAAAGAATCCGGCCTCGGCAATGCCCAGCAGAAAGCGCGCAGCGATCAACTGCTCGGGGTTGGTGACAAAAGCCGTAGCCACGGTGACCAGGCCCCAGAGGATCATGATCCGGGTGAGCGTGGCGCGTGCCCCGACACGCTGCATGTACAGGTTGCTGGGCACCTCGAAGAGGATGTAGCCGAGGTAGAACACCCCGGCGCCGATGCCATAAGCCACATCGCTGAGGAGGATGTCTTCGGCCATGCGCAATTTGGCGAACGACAGGTTCAGGCGGTCGATGGCGTTGATAATGAAAGCCAGCATCAGATAGGGCAGCAGTCGCCAGATCACTTTCGAATAGGTGCGTTTCAGATCGACTGAGTCGGCGGATGTCGCCGCAGTGGAAGGAATGGCGTCGCTCATTGAAGCGCTCCTGGGTTGCCCGATTATTGTTGTAGTGGCGCCGCACTGGGCGGTTCAGGCGAGTATAAGGAGGAGCTGCCAGGGTAATGTTCCGGATTCGATGGCTTGTTCATGTTATTGATATATAAGGAAAATGCCGTTATCGAAGCGGTCGCCCGGAACCGGGCTCCGCATTCGATGACGATCATGACGCGCGCGCTGTGCGTCTCAGTACACCTGCTGGTAGATGGCGAGAATGTCATCCTGGCTCAGCTCGCGCGGGTTGTTGCCCAGCAGGCGGGTTTGCTGGCTGGCATCCCTGGCCAGGGCTTCGAGGTCGCCCTCGCTGACGCCTACGTCGCGCAGGCGTGTTGGCAGTCCCAGGCGAGCGGGCAAGGCTTGCAGGTGGGCGATCAGGGCCATGGCTTTTTCAATGATTGCGCCACGGCTGTTGGGCAGCAGAATGTCCGCAAGCTCGGCATAGAGCGGCGCTGCGGCTTCCAGGTTGAAGCGCATCACCGGTGCCAGCACCAGCGAATTGGACAGGCCGTGAGGGACGTGGAAGCGTGCGCCCAAGGGATAGGCGAGGGCATGCACGGCGGCGACCGGGGCATTGGCGAAGGCCATCCCGGCAAGGCAGGCGCCGAGCAGCATGTCTTCGCGGGCCTGGGCGTCGGCGCCGTTGTCGCACACCCGCAGCAGATTGTCGCCCAACAGGCGCAGCGCCTCACGAACCAGGCAGTCGGAGATGGGGTTCTTCAGGTGCCTGGAGGTGTACGACTCGATGGCATGCACCATCGAATCTATGCCGGTCGCGGCGGTGACGGCCTTGGGCAATCCGAGGGTCAGGTCGGCGTCGAGCAAGGCGATGTCAGGCAATAGCGACGGTGAAATCACCACGTTTTTCTGGCCTTCGCCGGTGGTGATCACCGACACGGCAGTGACCTCGGAGCCGGTACCGGCCGTCGTTGGCACCAGGATCAGCGGCAGGCGCCGGCCATTGGTGCGGTCGATGCCATAGATATCGGCCAGTAGCTCTTCGCTGCGGGCCAGCAGCGCGGTCAGCTTGGCAGCATCCAGGGAGCTGCCGCCACCAAAGCCGATCACGCAATCGGCAGTGCATTGCCGGGCGGCCTGTACCGCTTCGAGGATCACCGACTCCGGTGGGTCGGCCTGGACCTTGCTGAACACCTGCAGGGCGATACCGCGTTGGGCAAAACCTGCTTCGACCGCGGCCAGCAGGCCGGTGGCCAGGACGCCGGCATCAGTGACCAGCAGCACCGAACGATGGCCCATTGATTCGACCTGTTCGGCCAGGCGGGCGGCGGCGCCGCGTTCGATGATGATGGAGCGGGTGGTGTTGAACAGCAGGCGGCGCGTCATGTGGTTTTCCCCGTGGAATGGCCGATGGATCATCGGCGGCGTCCTCCGAGGTTAGGCGCCCATAACCGCAGTTTCCCCCCCTCCGTACGGGAGGGTTGGCCCGCGGTCAGTCGATCAGCTTCTGGTTACGGGCCTGGACCATGGCGTCGTAACGGCTGGAAACGCCGAGCTTGGCGAAGATATTGCGCAGGTTCCACTTCACCGTTTCCAGGGTGATGTCCAGGGTGTGGGCAATGCGCTTGCTCGACATGGCCTGGGCCACCAGGCTGAGGATCTCGCGTTCTCGTGGGGTCAGCAAGGGCTGCTGGCCAGGCGTTGTGCTGCGCCGTGCGCGGGGCGTGGCCAGGTTCGGCGAGCATGGGCCGGTGAGTTTTTCGATCAGCTCATCCACGTACTGGCGCAGCGGTTCCTCCAGGGCCGTGTTGGCCAGCGCGTTCAGTAGCCTTTCACTCAGCGCACCCTCGTCCAGCACGGTACGCACCAGGCCCAGGCGCTGAGCCACCTCTAGCGCCTGACGCAGGCGCAACAGCGCTTGATCATGACGCTTGAGGTCTTCCAGTACACCCGCCGACAACAGCTCGACGAGTACGCCCAGGCGTCCGCGGTGGAAGCGTTCGGCATAGTCCTTGACGGTGTCCAGCGCCTGCAACGCCGCGCGTGAATCCTCACTGACGAGGATGCGCGCGCGCGCCAGGGCGGCGATGGCTGGCAGCTCCGCACGACCACCCAGTTCCTTGCCATGCTCGTGAGTCAGCGCTTCAAGGGCATGCAGCAGTTCGATCGCATGATTGCGTTGACCCTTGATCAGGCTCACGCGGATCTGCTCGCCCAACAGGTGAGCGACCGGACGTATCTGCCCCAGGCTGCGCAGGTGAGCAATTTGCTGGCGTAGAAAACTCAGGGCGGCGTCCGCGCCTTTCTGCAGCAGGTCAAGACGGCTGCGGCTGAGGTTGGTGCGCACGATGACATCGGGGACCGAGGAGTGCAGCAGACCGAAGCGGTTGGCGATCAGCTCGCGGGCGTCATCGATGCGGTCCAGCTCATAGTAGGCATCGGCCAGCAGGCTGGCGCAGAGGTTGGCGCAGATTGAACGATGTCCGCCTTCGCGAGTGGAGCGTTCCAGCAGCTCAGTCGTCTGCACCTCTGCCTCGACAATGTCGCCGGCCAGTAAATAGGTGGTCAATCGGGCGGACTCTGCCACCAGTGCCATGTCATTGCTGCGATCCTCAGGCGGGATCGGATGGATGTCGAACAGGCGCCGGGCATCGGCATAGCGGCCTGCGGTGGCATAGGCAACCGCCAGGGCGGCGAGCAATACATAACGCAGGAAGGGGTTGTCCATCGGCGCGTCGCGCACCGGTTCCAGCAGGCGTATGGTCAGTTCGCTGTCGTCTTCCTGGATGGCCACCGCGGCATGGACCAGCGGCAAGCCACTGGCAAGTTCGGGGTGGGCGTCGAGGTTGCTCGCCTGCAAGCGGCTGAGCCAGGCTTTGGCCCGCCCGGGACGCGATGTCAGCGATACCGTGAGACAGGCCAGAAACAGCAAGCGCTGATGACCAAACAGCACGTCTTCGGGCAAGCGCTCCAGCAGGCGCAAGGTCGGCGCCAGGTAATCCAGGCTCCAGGTCGCGGGTGTGGTCTGTTCGATAACCTCGATGGCAAACTCGATGTCTTCACCGAGGCTGGCGTGGCGCACCGCTTCGGTCAGGCACTTGTGCCCGGCAAACCATGCAGCGCCCAGCCGGTGCAGGGGGCGCAGGTCGCGCTCGCGGCGCTGCAGGCGGGCGTTGAGAAACTCGCCGAACAAGGGATGAAAGCGGTACCAGACGATGCGGTCATCGGAGTCGACCCGATAGATCAGCAGGTTTTCGTCTTCCATACGCTGGAGCAGGTCGCCGGCCCCGGCGTTACCGGTCACGGCGATGGCCAGGGCGGCGTTGAAACGCCGGAAGACCGACAGCACTTCGGCGACTTGCACCAGCTCGGCCGGCAAGTGCGCCACCACCTCTTCGCTCAGATAGGTCTGCAGGTCATTGGAGCGCCACACCAGGTCATGCAGGATCGAACGGGGATCCGGGCGGTTCTTCAGCATGATCACGATCAGTTGCAGGCAGGAGGGCCAGCCGCTGGTCAGGTCGTGAATCAGGCTCAGTTCGTCGGCGTTGAGCTTGTCGGCGCCGAGGTTTTCCTCGACGAAGGTGCGGGTCTCGGCCAGGTCGAACGGCAGTTCGGCGCTTTCTATCTCCACCACCTGGTCCATCACCCGCAACCGCGACAGGCTCAGCGGCGGGCTGACCCGTGAGGCCAGCACCAGGTGCAGGTTGCCCGGGCTTTGCTCGAGCAGCTTTTGAATCAGTTTGTGCGCGTGCGGGGCTTCTACCTGGTGGTAGTCGTCGACCACCAGGTACAGTTCTTTGCTCAGCATCGCGGCGGCGTTGACGATGATCGCGACCGTGCCGTCAATGGCCGAGAGCGTGTGGTCGTCGCGCTGCTGGTTGATATCGATGTCGATGCCCAGGCGCCGCAAGCCCTCGAGAAAGGCCGTGCAGAACGCCGAGTATCCCTTGTCATCGGCGGTCAGGGACACCCAGGCCACTTCTGCACCGGCTTTGAGGCGGTCGTGGCGCCACTGCGCCAGCAGGGTGGTCTTGCCGTAACCCGCAGCCCCGGTGATCAACGCCAGCCGGCAATGATGCATGCGCTTGAGGTTCGCCAGCAGCACCGTCCGGGCGACATGCCGGGTACCTATGCGCGGGGGCGAAAACTTGGTCGAAACCAAGTGGCTGGCGGGATTTTTCGGCACTGTGGATTCCACGATTCTTATTGGTTCGGGCGAAGCTAGCCAACCTGTCCAGACAGGTCAAGCGTAGACCGGGCAGCCGCTCACCGCCCGCAAAGGGAGGGACGCCGGGGTGGTGTTGTTTTCTAAGATCTGCCAGGTCCCCACTCAGGGTGCTAACCAAGGAATCACGATGAAACTGGACAATAAAGTAGCGATCGTCACCGGCGCGGCGTCGGGGCTTGGCCTGGCCACCTGCAAGGCGCTGGCCGCCGCCGGGGCACGGGTAGTTGGCTTCGATCTGGATCAGCAGCGGCTTGATGCGGCGCTTGACGGTATTCCCGGGATCGCCGTAGACGTTGCCGACGAAGCCAGCGTCAAACGCGGTATCGATGCGGTGCTGGAGAAGTTTGGAGCAGTGCATGTAGCGGTGAACTGCGCCGGAGTGCTGGGGCCGTGCAAGACCCTGTCCAAGGGCCAGGTGTTTCCAATAGACCTGTGGAACCGGGTGCTGGCGGTCAACCTTACCGGTACTTTCAACATTATCCGCTACGCGGCGCTGGCCATGTCGAACAACGATGCGCAAGAAACCGGCGAACGCGGGGTGATCATCAATACCGCCTCGGGCGCGGCGCGTGAAGGGCAGATGGGCCAGGCGGCGTACAGCGCCAGCAAGGCTGCGGTGATCGGCATGACCCTGCCCATCGCCCGCGACCTGGCTGAACACGGTATTCGCGTGGTGAGCCTGGCACCGGGGTTGTTCGAGTCGGGGATGTCGGCGGGGATGCCGGCGAAGGTGTCCGAAACCATCGTCAACGGCCTGCTGTTCCCGCGGCGCATGGGCCATGCCCAGGAGTTCGCTGCGCTGGTACAGCATGTGGTGGAGAATGCCTACCTGAACGCGCTGACCCTTGATATACAGTGCGGTAGCCGTTAGGGGCAATCCGCTCCTACACCAAATGCCGACTAAACGCGGCGATACCAGGCCACACCGTGCCCGTCGAGGCTGACACTGATCTCTCCACGGCGTAACAGATGATTGAGACAGGCAAGCGCTTCGCCCGTGGCCAGGGTGAAGCGCGAGCTGTCGTCGCTACGGATTTTGGCGCGGAACAACAGCGCGAACAGGTCGACCACGCGCCGGGGCTGGTCCAGCCCCTGGCGCAGACGCTCGAGGGCGCTGTAGGTATCGGCCTGCAGTTGCTCGATGCGCGTATGCAATCCATAAAAGGGCTTGTTGTGCGCCGGCAGCACCAGCACATCGTCCGGCACGCTGCGTCGCAGTGCACTCAACGAATCCAGCCATTCGCTCATCGGATCGGCGTCCGGCTCGGTCGGCAGCACGGAAACGTTGGATGAGATGCGCGGCAACACCTGATCGCCGGAGATCAGCAACTTTCGCTGCGCGTCGTACAGGCAGGCATGTTCCGGCGAATGACCGGCACCCACTACCACTTCCCAGGCGTAGCCGCCGATGTCGAGCCGCTCGCCATCGCGGATACGCCGATAGCTCTCGGGCAGGGGCGAAAGCATGCGGCCGAAACCGCCGAAGCGCGTGCCAAAACGTTCCAGTGCCTGGGCGTCCCAGCCGGCGCGCTGATAGAACCCCAGCGTCTCGTCGGGTGCCGGGCGGTTGCTGTCGCCAGCCTGCAGTCGACAGTGCAGGTACTCCAGGCGGGTCATCCACAGGCGGCAGCCGCTATGACGGCTCAACCAGCCGGCCATGCCGACATGGTCGGGGTGCAGGTGGGTGGCGATGATCCGCGTCAGTGGCGTGTCGCGCAAAGCGCCCTCCAGCAACGCGCGCCAAAGGTCCACCGTCGCTTCATCGTAAAGGCCGGTGTCGATCAGTGTGGTGCCAGCACCGTCGGCCAGCAGCCAGACATTGATGGCTCCAAGCGTTACCGGCAGGGGCAACCTGAGCCAGTGCACCCCGGGCGCAATCGGTAGTGGCACGCCAGGTGCCGGCGCTGTGGCATAGGGGTAGCTGAGCCGCGCGTTCGGGCTGTCCGATAGACCGTCCATTTCTGTTCTCCCGTCTGATGGTTCCACTGAGGTTGCCGCTCCAGGCGCGCACATCAGCTCGCCAGGTCAGACAGTACCGAAGGGGGGTAGGGGGGGCACCCCCCTTTCAGAAAGGGGGGGGAGGACGGAAGGACAACGCTGGCACCCTTCGGAGCACTCGATCACTGATTGAGCGGCTTGCGAACCTGGAGGTCCAGGTTCAACCCAGGGGAGGAGACACCCAGATGAATAACAAGAAAAAAACCAGTCCACGTCATCCCACCAGTAATCATGCAGTCCGGGCCACGGTCGTGACCTTGTGCGCGCTCGCCTGCGGCAACGCGGCTGCCGTCGAGATCGACACCGGCAATGAGGACATCCAGCTGCGCTGGGACAATACCCTGCGCTATAACCTGGGCATGCGTGTCGAGGGGCAGGACAAGGCAATCCTGGCGAACCCGAACAACGATGACGGCGACCGCAACTTCGACAAGCACCGCCTGGTCAACAATCGCCTGGATATCCTCAGTGAGTCGGACATCGTCTACAAGGGCAAGTACGGCGCACGCGTCAGTGCTGCGCTGTGGTATGACGCCGCCTATGCCGGTGACCTGGACAACGACAGCGTCGCCACGTCCAATCACCTGGGCTCCGGCGGTCGTCCGGCCACCGGCCTGAGCCGCTATACCGACCGTTACTACGAAGGCCCGTCCGCCGAGTGGATGGACGCCTTTGTGTTTGGCGAATACAACCTCGGCGAGATGCCGCTCAAGGCGCGCCTGGGTCGCCACACCGTGAACTGGGGCGAGTCGCTGCTGGGCGCGGGTGCCATTCATGGTATTTCCTACGGCCAGGCGCCTCTGGACCAGGGCAAGGCCCTGGCGCTGCCGGGGATCGAGGCCAAAGAGCTGTACCTGCCACGCAACCAGTTCTCCACCCAATTGCAGGTCAGCCCCGAGCTGTCGTTCGCCACGCAGTACTTCTTTGAATGGAGGCCATCGCGGGTGCCGGAATCCGGCAGCTACCTGGGCTTTGCCGATATCTACCAGCAAGGTGGCGAGTCGTTCATCCTCAGCCCCAGGCTGCGTGCCCTGCATGGCGAGGACATCGAACCGGGTAACGCCGGTGACTGGGGCGTGATGACGCGCTGGAGCCCGGAATGGCTGGACGGCACCCTGGGTTTCTACGTACGCCAGTTCTCCGACACCTTGCCACAGGTCATTCTGTTGGCTAACGCACAGCCGCAGTACTTCCTCAATTACGCCGACAAGATCGACATGTACGGCATCAGTCTGTCGAAGGAAATCGGCGGCATTAGCGTCGGCGCCGACCTCAACTACCGACGCAACATGCCGCTGGTCAGTTCGGCGGCGCGGGTGACTTCGGTGGCGCAGTTGCCAGATGACGGCGACATTCTCGGTGCCCGTGGCGACACCTTGCACGGTGTGCTCAATGCCATCGGCTCCCTCAGCCCGACGCCGCTCTACGATGGCGCCAGCTGGTCGGCGGAACTGACCTGGAGCCGCTGGCTGTCGGTCAACTCCGACCCGCTCAACCTGTTCAAGGGTTCGTCCGCCTACAAAGCGCTGCCGACCAACATCGACGCCGTCACCCGTGATGCCTACGGCCTGGCCGTCAACTTCACACCGACCTGGTACCAGGTGTTCCCCGGTGGGGACCTGTCGATGCCGCTGAGCTTTTCCCAAGGCATCAACGGCAACTCGGCCGTGGGCTCGGGCGGTAACGAGGATGCCGGCAGCTACGCTGTCGGCCTGGCGCTGGATGTCTACAGCCGTTACCGCTTTGACCTGAAGTACGTGGACTATTTCGGTGACTACTCGACCAATCCGGTCACCGGCGCAGCCCTGACCCCAAGCGGTAGCCAGGCAATGCTGGAAGACCGCGGCGCGGTGTACTTCACCTTCAAGACCACGCTCTGAGCCCGCGCTTGCCCTGATGCAAGCTCGCCAACGGTGGCCGCGTTACGGGCCACCGTTGGTGCAATGCGCGCTCGCGCGCACCTGATGTGAGGTAAACACGGTGTTCAAACAACGCTTACGACCGTTACTGCTGACCCTGACTGCACTCGTGGCGGGCCAGGCGCTCGCCCAACCGGTTTTTGTCTCGCCCCTGGACATGCCCGCGGCGCCGAGCAGCCAGGCGCTCCATGCGCCGCTCAATGCCTTGGTGCAGGCCGGTGGACGGCTGATTGCCGCGGGTCAACGCGGCCACATCCTATTTTCCGATGACACCAAGAATTGGCTGCAAGCCCAGGTGCCGGTCAGTTCCGACCTGACTGCGGTGATGTTCCCCAGTGCCCGCCAAGGCTGGGCAGTGGGCCATGAAGGCGTGGTGCTGCACAGCAGTGACGCGGGAGCGACCTGGCGCAAGCAGCTCGACGGTCGGCAGATCGCTGCGCTGATGCTCAAGCACTACGGCAACCCGGCCAACCCGGATGATCCCGAGGCCCAGCGGCTGAAACAGGATGCCGAGCTGTTTGCCCAGCAGGGCGCCGATAAGCCCCTGCTCGATGTGTGGTTCAGCGACGAGCGCACGGGGTTCGTCACCGGTGCGTTCAATCTGATCTTGCGCACTGAGGATGGCGGGCAAAGCTGGACGCCCTGGCAGGATCGCGTCGACAACCCGCGCAGCATGCACCTGTACGGCCTGCGCCCGGCTGCCGGCACGCTGTTCATGGTCGCCGAGCAGGGCCTGGTGCTCAAGCTCGATGCGGCCAGCCAGCGCTTCGTCAAAGTGCAGCTGCCTTATGAGGGCACCTTGTTCGGTGTGCTCGGCGATGACCGACTGGTGCTGGTCTACGGCCTGCGCGGCAATGCCTTGCGCAGTCTCGATGGCGGCGCCAGCTGGAGCAAAGTCGATACCGGCATCGAAGCCGGTATCACCAGCGGCCTGATCAGCGCGGACGGCAGCATCGTGCTGGCCAGCCAGACCGGTCAGTTGCTGCGTTCCAGCGATCGTGGGGCGACCTTCAGCCGCGTCGCGCTAGACCGCGTGGCACCCAATTTTGCACTGGCATCCCTTGCCGACGGGGCCGTCGCCCTGGCCGGGCTCGGTGGCGTTCGGGTGCAGAGCCTGCAACAGCACAAGACAGTCGGAGAGCTCTGATGGGTATCCACAACGCCAGCGACAACCTGCAGACCATCAGCAACCTGAAGGATTTCAATCACCGCTCAGGCAGTCGCCTGGAACGCTTGATCTTCAACAACCGCTTGCTGGTCATCCTCTTCTGCGCCGTCGCCACGGTGATCCTGGGGTGGGATTCGACCCGGCTGACACTCAATGCCGCCTTTGAGAAAACCATTCCGCAGAACCAGCCCTACATCCGCAACTTCCTCGACAACCGTGATGAACTCAAGGGCCTGGGCAACGCCGTGCGCGTGGTGGTGGAAAACCGTTCCGGGGATATTTTCGACCCTGCCTACCTGCAGGCCCTCAAGCACATCAACGACGCGCTGTTCCTGACTCCCGGGGTCGACCGGGCCAACGTCAAGTCGTTGTGGATGCCGGTGGTGCGCTGGAACGAGGTCACTGAAGAGGGCTTCGCCGGCGGCCCGGTGATGCCCGACAACTACACCGGCTCCCAGGCCAGCATCGATGCCCTGCGCCAGAACATCAGCCGTGCCCAGCTGCTCGGCAATCTGGTGGGCACGGATTTTCGTTCGAGCATGATTTTCCTGCCGCTGCTCGACAAGGACACTACTACCGGTGAGCCGCTGGACTACTGGGAACTGTCCAAGCGCCTGGAAACCATTCGAACCGAGTATTCCGGTGATCAGGGCGGTGCCGACCTCGACATCCGTATCGTCGGCTTCTCCAAGGTGGTCGGCGACCTGCTCGATGGCCTGCAGCAAATGGTCATCTACTTCGCCATAGCGGCCTTGATCGCCGCCTTGATCATTTTTGCCTGGACCCGCTGTGTGCGCAGTACCGCGCTGGTGCTTGGCTGTTCCTGTATTGCCGTGCTGTGGCAGCTCGGGCTGATTGCCCGGCTGGGCTACGAGCTGGACCCTTACTCGATCCTGGTACCGTTCCTGGTGTTTGCCATCGGCGTCTCCCATGGCGCGCAGAAGATGAACGGCATCATGCAGGACGTGGCCCGCGGCACCCATAAGCTGGTGGCGGCGCGCTACACCTTCCGCCGCCTGTTCCTCGCCGGGGTGACGGCGCTGGTCGCCGACGCTGTGGGTTTCGGGGTGCTCATGTTGATCGATATTCCGGTGATCCAGGACCTGGCCATCACCGCCTCGATCGGCGTCGCCCTGCTGGTGTTCACCAACCTGATCCTGCTGCCGGTGATGCTCTCCTATACCGGCGTCAGCCCGAAGGCCGCGGCCCGCAGCCTGCGCGCCGAACAAAAGCCTGCCGGTGGCCTGTGGCTGCTGCTTGAGCGCTTCACCGAACGCCGTTGGGCGACAGCGCTTCTGGTGGTATCGGCGGTCCTCGCGGTGGCGGGCTTTATCGTCAGCACCCAGTTGAAGATCGGTGACCTGGATGCCGGGGCTTCGGAGTTGCGCCCCGATTCGCGCTACAACCTCGACAACGCCTACATCAACAGCAAGTACTCGCTGTCGTCCGACCAGTTCGCGGTGATCGTCAAGACCAAGGCCGAAGGCTGCCTGGAGTACCAGACACTGGTGGATGCCGATCGCCTGGGCTGGGTGTTGCAGCAGGTGCCGGGGGTGCAGAGCACGGTGTCGCTGGCCGACGCGGTCCGCAAGATTACTGCCGGCTCCTACGAGGGCAGCCCGAAATGGATGTCGATTTCGCCCAACCAGGACGTGCTCAACTACGCTGCCCGTACCGCCAGTACCAGTAACCCGGAGCTGTTCAACACCGATTGCTCGGTCATGCCGGTGGTGGCCTACCTGACCGACCACAAAGCGCAGACCCTGGACCAGGTGGTGCAGGCCGCCGAAGCCTTCGCCACCGCGCACAGCACGCCGGAGCGGCAGTTCCTGCTGGCGGCCGGCAGTGCCGGGATCGAAGCGGCGACCAATATCGTGGTCAAGAAGGCCAACCTGACCATGCTGATGTACGTGTATGCCGCTGTTATCGTCCTGTGCTTCATCACCTTCCGCAGCTGGCGCGCGGTGGTGGTCGCCGTGGTACCGCTGGTGATTACTTCGATTCTGTGCGAAGCGCTGATGGTGGTGCTGGGCATGGGCGTCAAGGTTGCGACGTTGCCGGTGATCGCCCTGGGCGTGGGCATCGGTGTCGACTATGCGCTGTACCTGCTGAGCATCCAGCTGGCCCGTCAGCGCGCCGGGGCGACCCTGGCCGAAGCCTACCGGCATGCCTTGCGCTTCACTGGCAAGGTCGTGGCCCTGGTGGGTGTAACCCTGGCGGCCGGGGTCATCACCTGGGCGTTCTCGCCCATCAAGTTCCAGGCCGACATGGGCATCCTGCTGACCTTCATGTTCCTCTGGAACATGCTCGGTGCATTGGCCCTGATCCCGGCGCTGTCGCACTTTCTGCTCAAGGATGTGCATGCCAGCGGTTCGCCGGTTGTCACCCCGGTGGCGCACGAGTGCGAGGCGCCGGCCGAACCTGAAGCCCGGACTGTCCAGTGTGTGTAACGCCAACCTGAACCTGTCTTTAGCCCCGAATTCATAAGGAATCACCATGAGCGACAGCTGCGCAACCTTCCTCAGCGAACAGGAAATCATGATCCGCGATACGGCGCGCAAAGTCGCCGCTGACGTGGTCGCGCCCACCGCGGCCGAGCGTGATCGCAGTGCTGCCTGGCCCCACAGTGAACTGCGGGCCGTTGCCGAACTGGGCTTTCTCGGCATGCTGATCCCCGAGGAGTACGGCGGTTCCGGCGCCAGTTTTGTCGAGTACTGCCTGGCCATCGAAGAGTTCGCGGCCGCCGATACCGGCTTTGCCACCCTGATCCATGTCCACAACTCGGTGGGCATGGCCGTGGCCCGCCTGGGTAACGAGGCGCAGAAGCGCAAGTACCTGGCGGACCTGGCCAGTGGCAAGCGCATCGGTGCCTTTCTGCTCAGCGAGCCGCAGGCCGGCTCCGACACGGCGGCGTTCCGTACCCAGGCCCGCCGCGAAGACGACCATTACGTACTCAATGGCAGCAAGCAGTTCATCTCCAACGGCAACGAGGCCGGTCTGGGCCTGGTGCTGGCGGTGACCGACAAGGCTGCCGGCAAGAAAGGCAGCAGCCTGTTGATGGTCGACCCCTGGAATAACCCGGGGTACGTCGTGGCCGCTGTCGAACACAAGATGGGCCAGCGTTCGGCTCATGTCGCCCAGATCCAGCTCGATCAATGCCGCGTACCGGTGTCGAACCTGCTGGGTGACGAAGGGGCGGGCTACCGCAATGTGATGGGCTCACTGTCGGAAGGGCGGGTGGCGATTGCCGCTGTCGCCACCGGCACCGCGCGCGCGGCACTGGATGCTGCGGTCAGCTATGCCAAAGAGCGCGAGGCCTACGGTGCGCCGATCATCAACCTGCAGGGGGTGGCGTTCGACCTGGCCGACATGGCCGCCCAGGTCGATGTCGCCCACCACTATATGGTGCATGCCGCACGCCTGTGCGAGGCCGGTGTGGCCTGTGCCAAGGAAGCCTCGGTGGCCAAGCTGTTTGCCAGTGAAATGGCAGAAAAGGTCTGCTCCGACGCCCTGCAGATCCATGGCGGTTATGGCTACCTGAATGATTTTCCGGTCGAGCGTTACTGCCGGGATGTGCGGGTGACCAAGATCTACGAAGGCACCAGTCATATTCAGAAGCTGATCATCGCTCGCGGCCTTGTGTAGGAGCGGGCTTGCCCCGCGATGGCGATCTGTCAGTCACAGCCTATCGCGGGGCAAGCCCCCCCCGAGATGGCGACCCCCAACCCCCCCCCCCCCCCCCCCCCCCCCCGCTCCCACCGAAGCCTGTTGCGACAGGCAGTTGTGCCCAACTTCGCCTACCCCCTCCTCATCGAGGGGGGCACCTGGTCAGTCACAGGCATAACCTGCTGCGAAGGGCGCGCGTATTTGCGCAGGGAACCAGCACCATGAAGATAACGATCAGCACCGATGTGCAACGACTGGCAGTAGACAGCTTTCGGACCTTTCTCGCGTCCGAGGTAGCGCCTGTTGCCCGCCTGTTCGAGGGGCGGAGCATACCGGCGCAGAAAATGCGCGAACTCACCCAGGGTATTGCCGAGTTTGGCCTGCCCGGCGCCAGTATCGCCCAAGCCCTCGGCGGCATGGGCATGGCGGCGGACACTGAGGCCATGTTGTTTGAAGAACTCAGTGCGGTTTCCAGCGTGATTGCCGAGTGTGTACTCGGCAATCTGCTTGTAGCGTCGGCACTGGCAAACATGCCAACGGGCCGCGACGCGTTACGCAAGCGCTACCTGCCGGACCTGCTGGCCGGGCGCAGTTTCGGCGGTTTCTTTGTGGAACAGGCAGAAGGCGTCAGTGCCTGGCCGACTGACGATGGTTGGGTGTTCAACGGTAATCAGCAATGGGTTGGGAGTGGCCAGTTCGCGGATGTCCTCATTACCCCGTTGCCTACCGAGGACGGTGCGTGCTGTTACGTGGTGGTGGAGCGTGAGCAGCATGGCTATTTATTGCGCAACGACGACTCACGCCCGGCGCAGCTGACATTCAGCACTGTACGCTTGCCGGCTGCCCTGAGCGACGCTCAGAAGCGTTCTATCACTCACGTGCTCACAGGGCTCAGCGCTCAGGGCTGATGGCTGTACTGCTCAAAGGAAGGCTGCCACAGTCTGGCAGGCCAGAATAAAAACGGTGGACACGATCCACGCTTAAGGAATCCGTATGCGCTATTCACTTGCTGCTCTTGCCACTGCCATTGCCTTGTCCAGCGTTCCCTGCTGGGCGGCAGACGCCTCCACCAACCCGGCCAAGGCTGCCAGCGCGACGACGGCCGCGGTCAACCAGGCGGTACTCAAAGCGTTGCCGTTCGAGGATCGCGCCGACTATGACGCCGCGCGCAAGGGCCTGGTGGCCGCCTTTGAGGGGGAGGTGAAGAATGCTGACGGCAAGACCGTGTGGAATACCCACCAATACGATTTCCTCAAGCAGGCCCAAGCACCGGACACGGTGAACCCCAGCCTGTGGCGCATCGCCCAGCTCAACGCCAATGCCGGTCTGTTCCAGGTTACCGACAAGGTCTACCAGATTCGCGGCATCGATCTGGCCAACATGACCATTATCGAAGGTGAGGGCGGGCTGATCATCATCGACCCGCTGTATGTGACCGAGACCGCCAAGGCCGGCCTCGACCTGTACTACCAGAACCGCCCGCGCAAGCCGGTGGTGGCGGTGATCTACAGCCATAGTCACATCGACCACTTCGGCGGCGTGCGCGGCGTGGTCGACGAGGCCGATGTCAAAGCCGGCAAGGTCCGTATCTATGCCCCGGACGGCTTCATGGAGCACGCGATCCAGGAGAACGTGCTGGCCGGCACGGCGATGTTCCGCCGCGGCATGTACCAGAGTGGCGGTGCAGTGCCCAGGACTGAGCGTGGCCAGGTAGATACCGGGATCGGCAAGGGCGCGCCGATAGGCGGCACCATCAGCTTGATCGCACCGACCAACTTGATTGTCCAGCCGCTGGAGAGCGTTGAAATTGCCGGCGTTCAGTTCGAGTTCCAGCTTACCCCGGGCACCGAGGCACCGTCGGAGATGAATGTGTACTTGCCGCAACTGAAGGCACTGAGCATGTCCGAAAACGCGGTGATGTCGATGCACAACGTGCTCACCCCGCGGGGTGCGGAAGTACGTGATGCCAAGGCCTGGTCGAAATTCATCGATGACAGCCTGGTGCGCTATGGCGACAAGGCCGAAGTGATGTTTGCCCAGCACAACTGGCCGACCTGGGGCGGCGAGGGCATCCGCAGCATGCTCGCCGACCAGCGCGACATGTACGCCTTTATCAACAACCGCACGTTGCACCTGCTCAACCAGGGCATGACGCCGCTGGAGATTGCCGACGCGGTGAAGAAACTACCCGGCGAACTCGATCACAAATGGTACGCCAGAGGGTACTACGGCACCTTGAGTTTCAACACCCGAGCGGTGTACCAACGGTACCTGGGCTTTTACGATGGCAACCCGGCCAACCTCGATCCATTGCCGCCGGTCGAGTCGGGCAAGCACTATGTGCAGGCCATGGGCGGCGCCGAGAAGGTGCTGGAGCTGATGCGCACGGCGATGCAGCAGGGCGACTACCGCTGGGCCGCACAGCTGGGTAATCACCTGGTGTTCGCCGAGCCTGGCAACAAAGCCGCCCTTGAAGCCCAGGCCGACGCGCTCGAGCAGTTGGGCTATCGCAGCGAATCGGCGATCTGGCGCAACATGTACCTGACCGCGGTCCAGGAGCTGCGCCAGGTCACACCGCAACA
This sequence comes from Pseudomonas sp. GZD-222, assembly GCF_049310525.1. Lineage (NCBI taxonomy): Bacteria > Pseudomonadati > Pseudomonadota > Gammaproteobacteria > Pseudomonadales > Pseudomonadaceae > Pseudomonas > Pseudomonas sp. GZD-222. The sequence goes on along the minus strand of NZ_JBMOWO010000052.1, from coordinate 5,494 downwards.
GGGCGCCCGCGGCAGTGCCGACCTGGTGCGCGCGGCGACACCGACGATGTTCATGGACATCCTGTCGGTACGCATGGACTCCGATAAAGCGCAGGGGCATGATATGACCCTGAACTGGGACTTCGACGACCTTGACCAGCACTTCGCCTTGACCTTGCGCAACGGCGTCCTGACCTATCGCGAGCACACACGCCATGCCCAAGCGGACGCCACGGTGAAAATGAGCAAAGCCACACTGGACCAGATCAGCCTGCGCCAGCTCGATTTCCCGACGGCGATCAAGCAGGGTGATATCAAGCTCGAAGGCGATGCTGACCGCTTCAAGGCGCTGCTCGGCATGCTTGCCAGCTTCCAGCCGACCTTCAACGTCGTGACTCCCTGAGCCATGGGCCGTCGCCTGGACGCTTCGCCAAGCCACGAGGGGACAACCGCTCGTGGCCAGGGCGGCCATGACAATGTTGTGGTGGAGCTGCCGGCCAGGCCGCGCAAACAACCGAAGCAGGCACGCTCGGTGGCCCTGGTCGAGGCCTTGAAAACTGCCGGGCGTGAGATCCTCGAAGGGGAAGGGCGAGAGGCGCTGTCGATCTACCGCCTTTCCGATTACTCCGGTGTGGCGATCAGCTCGATCTACGAGTATTTCCCGACCATCGAGTCGCTTATCGGCGCGATCTTCGAGGATTACCGCGCCAATGCCCGCCTGCAAGTGATCGCCAGCATTGATGCGCTACCGGCATCGGCCACCCTCTATGACGGTATCGAAATCATCTTGCGCACCGGCCTGTCGGCCTTGCACCGCTGGATGCAGGTCGACTCCGAGCAGAGCATCAAGACCGCTTACTATGGCGAACTGGTGCGCCTGGAGATCGTCAAACCGGAGCGCTTCTGGATCTCGATTGTCATTCCGGCGCTGGTGCAGCGCTTCTCCGACCAGGTGCTGGTGCGAGACCGCGAGAAGGCCGGCTTCCTTGCCTACCAGGCGGTCACCGCCTTGCCGCGTGCGTTGTTGATCGAAAAGCCGCACTACCTGATCGAGGAAACCACCGTTCTCATGCTGGCGCGCATGATCCATGCGCTGCTGACCACGCAAGACCCGGAATAACCCCCCGCCTGTATTGTATTCCAATAAAAAAACCGATTAAAAACAGTTGGTTATATTGTTTTTTCAGGTTCCTGAATCCGGAAATGATTTCGCCCTCAAGCCCCCTAAACTGGGCCTGCCGAACAGGTCGTTGCAGCGTCACGACCTGGGCGAGATCGAATGAATTCCAGGAGGCTGTCCCTTGAAAAAAACAATAGAAGAGCGGGTCGAACTGCTGCTGAGCGACCCGGCGGCCCTGGTCGAGCATAATCTGCAGAACTGGAAGCAATTACCTGCTGAACAGATTGATGAGCTGCAGCTGGCGGGTCTCAAGCGCCGTTTCGGCGAAATGCGCGACCGTATTGCGGTACTGACGAAACTGGCGGACGCCGAAGGCATCGAGCACATCGAGCAACTTGACGACGTGGTGCCGTTGCTGTTTGAACACACCCTGTTCAAGTCGTACCCACCCTCCTTGCTGGAAAAGAACAACTTCACCGCCATCAACAAATGGCTGGGCAAACTGGTGGTTCCGGCGCTGGCGGAAAAGATCGCCGCCGTCGATGTCAGCGCCTGCACCGGCCTCGACGACTGGTTCGAAACCCTGGACCGGGAGATCCCCGAGCTGTGCCTGAGCCATACCTCCGGTACCTCCGGCACCTTGTCGTTCCTGCCGTGCAGTGCCCGCGAGTTCGAAAAAGCCTCGCAAGTGCGCAAGCTCTATGCCTGGAACATGACCGGCGCAGACACCCCGGACCCGGGCCTGCACACGGCCTACCCGTACTATCGCAAGGGCTATCTCAGCCACTTGCGCGGCACCGGCTCGCTGGTGCGCGTGCTGCTGCCGGATCCGTCGCATTTCCACCCGGCCTATCCCTCGACCCTGTCCAGCGACGTATTGCGCCTCGGTGCCAGGCTGCGTGCCGCCCACAACAACGGCACCCTGGACCGCCTGGTGGTGGCGCCGGAGTTGCTGGCGAAGAAAAAGGCCTTTGATCAGCAGCAGGCCGAGATGCCACAACACCTGGCCGCGTTCTTCGATGACATCGCCAGCCGCCTGAAGGGCAAGCAGGTGTACATCGGCGGTACCTGGAACCTGCTGCACAACATGGCCAAGGCCGGTCTGGAACGCGGCCTGGAGTCAGTGTTCCATCCTGACTCCTACATCATCACCACCGGCGGTGCCAAAGGTGTGGTGCCACCGGAGAACTGGCGCGAGGAGGTCATGCGCTTTACCGGGGTGAAGACCCTGCACGAATCGTATGCGATGTCGGAGGTGGTCAGCGGCTCGCACCTCAAATGCGAGCACGGCAACTACCACTTCTCGCACACCGCGATTCCCTTCCTGCTCGATCCCGAGACCAGCAAGCCGCTGCCACGCCAGGGGCGTCAGACCGGGCGTGCGGCCTTCTTCGACCTGGGCGCGGACATCCATTGGGGCGGCTTTATCACTGGCGACGAAATCACCATCGAATGGGATCAACCCTGCACCTGCGGGCGCCCGAGCCGCTACGTGGTGGGGACGATCCAGCGTTACAGCGAAAAGAACGGCGGCGACGACAAGATCACCTGCGCCGCGTCCGAACAATCCCATCGCGAAGCGATGGACTTCCTCAACACCCTGGAGGGCTGAGCCATGACCCACCCCATTGCGCCAATGATCATTCGTGGTCAAGTGATCACCGACAACCTGATTGAAGTGGGTGGCCGTGGCGGCGATCTGAGCTTCCTCACCCCGGATGCGACCAAGTACATCGACCAGTTGCCGCTGGGCAACCCGGCCAAGCTGGCGGACCTGTACAATTTGAGCTTCGAGGACATTCTCGACTACGCCGTGGCGCTCGGCGAACGCCTGGCCCTGGACAAGAACCAGTACCTGCAGGAAGCCTGCGAGCTGTCGTTCCTGACCGCACCGACCACCCCGAGCATCGTCAAGGGCTCGTACATGGGCCTGCAGCATATGCTGTCGCGCGAGTTCATCCGCGAAATGGCGGAAACCACTGTCGGCATCAAGTACCTGGAAGGCTGGGTACCGCAGACCCTGCTCGACGGCACCGAGCTGGAAGTGCGCTGCTTCGGCGCGCGCACCTTGCACATCGTCGCCGGTAACGCGGTGTCGCTGTCGTTGTGGACCATCATCCGCAACATGGTCCTGCGCAGCGATGCAATCATCAAGGCGCCATCCAACGACCCGTTCACCGCGCTGGCCATCGCCCGCACCATGGTCGACATGGCCCCGGACCATCCGCTCACCAAGCACCTGAGTGTCGCTTACTGGAAAGGTGGCGACGAGGCCTTCGAGCAGCGCCTGTACCAGCCGCAGAACCTCGAAAAAATCGTCGCCTGGGGCGGTTTTGCTTCGATGAAGCATGTTACCCGCTACATTCAGCCGGGGCTGGAACTGATTTCCCTCGACCCGAAACGCAGCGCCAGCATCATCGGCAAAGACACCTTCGACAGCGAAGCCAGCATGCGCGAAGCGGCGGTGCGCCTGGCGGCCGATATCGGCGCGATCAACCAGAAGGGCTGCGTGTGCGCGCGGGTGGTGTACGTGCAGAGCGGCACCGATGAGCAGGGCCTGGAACGCCTCAACACCTTTGGCCAGTACGTGTATGACGCCATGATCGGCCTGCCCAACACCCTCAGCACCACGCCCAAGCGCTATGACCAGGGCCTGAAGGCCCATGTCGACGCGCTGCGCCTGGATGACGAGTGGTACAAGGTCATCGGCGGCAAAGGCGGCGAGGGCGCGATCATCTGTTCGCAACTGCCTGAGCCGGTATCCTTTGCCGCCAGCCTCGACGACCGCACCGCCAACCTGGTACCGGTCGACGACCTGAGCGAAATGATGAATGCCGTCGATGCCTACACCCAGACCGTCGGCGTCTATCCGGAAAGCATCAAGGACCAGCTCAAGGACGTACTGCCGCTGTATGGCGCGCAACGCATCGTTTCGCTCGGTTATGCCGCCGCCATGAAATTTGCCGCACCGCAGGACTCCATCGAACCGATGCGACGCATGGGCAAATGGATTTCCAACCAGATCGCCGCGCCTGAAACCAGCGCAGCGCCCTGGCTGCGCCCATCGATCTCGTAAATACATCAACATAACCTGATGGGTGGGAGCGGCGGTGCGACGACTCGACTTGCCCCGCGATGCGATCTGACAGGAAGATCGCTATCGCGGGGCAAGTCGAGTCGTCGCACCGCCGCTCCCACCTGCAGGTGTTGCTGCCCAATACCTGGAGGAAACACCATGACTACCTGTATCGGCTACGGCGTCCACGAAGCCAACGCGCCACTTGCCCCTGTACGCTTCGACCGCCGCGCGCTGCGCGATGACGATGTGGCCATTGATATCGACTATTGCGGCGTCTGCCATTCCGACATGCACTATGTGCACAACGACTGGAAAAACACGCGCTTTCCCTGTGTGCCGGGCCATGAAATTGTCGGTCGGGTTACCGCTGTCGGCACTGCGGTCAGCCGTTACCGTGTCGGTGATCTTGTCGCGGTCGGCTGCCTGGTCGACAGCTGCCAGCACTGCGAGGCCTGTGAACAGCATCAGGAGCCGCATTGCACCCAGGGCATGACCCCGGCCTATAACGGCCTGGACCGCATCAGCGGCGAAGTGACCCGTGGTGGCTACGCCCAGCACATCGTGGTGCGCGAGCACTTTGTGTTGCGCGTACCCTCGGCACTGGATCCGCGCTTTACCGGGCCGCTGCTGTGCGCAGGCATCACCGTGTGGACGCCGATGCGCCAGCACGGCGTCAAGGCCGGCACGCGCCTGGCGGTCATCGGTCTCGGCGGGCTGGGGCACATGGCGGTGAAACTGGCCGTCGCCCTCGGTGCCCAGGTCACAGTGATCACCACCTCACCCGGCAAGGCCGATGATGCCCGCGCGCTGGGCGCCCATCATGTGCTGCTGTCCAGCGACCCACTGGCCATGAAAGCTGCCGCCAGCAGTTTTGACCTGATACTCGACACCATCCCGCGCGGGCACAACGTCAACCCTTACCTGATGCTCCTGGCCCGCAATGGCACGCTGGTGCTGGTCGGTGCGCTGGAGCCACTGGAACCGATCCATGGTGCCTTGCTGGCGGTCAACAACCGTTCGATTGCAGGTTCGTTGGTCGGTGGCCTGGAACAGACCCAGGAACTGCTCGACTTCTGCGCCGAGCACCAGGTACTGCCCAGCTGCGAGATGATCCAGATTCAGGACATCAACCAGGCGTTCACACGCATGCACAACAATGATGTGAAGTACCGGTTCGTGATCGACATGGCGTCGCTCAAGGACCTCGACATCGCCTGAAAACTGCCTGGACGGTGGGGGGGGGGGGGGGGGGGGGGGGGGGGGGGGGGGGGGAGGGGGGGGGGGGGGGGGGGGGGGGGGGGGGGGGGAGAAGGGGA